>CANROS010000024.1 GCA_947632305.1 uncultured Paenalcaligenes sp.
CTACGGCCCATTCACCATCTCCTGCTTGATCCATCCACCCAACAGCGCCAGCAAAAAAGCCGCGATCGATGTTTTCTATTTGTTCTATGTAGTCGCGAGCTAGCAACGTCGGGTGCCCACAGACAGCAGGAGTAGGGTGCACAGCTAAAGCTAAATGCAATGCATTGGTATAGGGGGCTTTTAAACGACCATGTATCTCGGTAGAAAGATGCCAGAGCGTAGCCGTTGAAACGAGGCTTGGCGTAGTGGCCGCGTCAAGCTCATCACAAAAAGGCGCCAATGCCGCTAGGATATTTTCTATAACAAAAGCATGTTCGGCGCGATCTTTACTGGAGTGTAAAAGTTGCTGGGCAATGGCTTGGTCGGCGGCCGGATTGTTAGGTTGCCTTAAAGCAGTGCCGGCGAGAGGGTTTAAATAGACCTGTTCGCCTTGTTTACGTAATAGTAATTCTGGACTGGCCCCTAAAAAGGTGGCCGGGTCTGGGCTGTCATCCAGGGCGAAACTGTAGGTATAGCCTTGGGTATTTTGGGACCACAGAGCTTCTAATAACGCGCTGCGGTTTAGGCCTTGGCTGAGCTCTAGCTCTAAGTGCCTAGCCAGCACCAGTTTTTTGAGTAGGGGTTGTTGATGTAATAGCTCTACAGCGTGCTGCACCCACTGTTCAAACTGTGCTGCTGGGGGCGAGGCACGGAGGTGAGTAATGGGGTTTGCTTTGCTGTCTTGACGTGAGCTAAAGGGTTGCTGCTGCATCAGTCGTGTGACGGATTGCGGCACAATAAGTTGGGCTGGCTGGTTGGTATTAAACGGAATTAACCCAAAAATCAGTGGCGTTTTTGGATGTTGCTGTAATAACGTTTCGGCTTGTAGTCCTAGCTGTTGCTCTTGATTTGAGCAAAGGACGCGCTTGACACAGCCTTGCCCCAGCAAAGTCCCTAAGGGGCTTGCAAAAAGATGGCTTTGAGGCCGGTAGTGTTTCAGTACGTTCATAATAAAAGATGCCCAGCGGACCTAAGACACACTGGGCGGAAAAATTATTTCAATTGTAGGCGTGTAATGGAGTCAGCGCTGCTATCGTCTTGACCACGGGCTTTGTTGACCAAGTAGACCTGACCTTGGTTGTCGGTGGTGATGTGATTGGGCAAGCTGCCAACGGCTAGATTGGCAGTGAGATTACCATCTATGTCTAAGACACTTAAGGTGTCAGAGCCACGATTAGCTACATAGGCGGCTTGGGTGCTGTTATCCCAGACCACATTCAAAGAGCCTGCGCCTACCTGCACCGTACGGATCAATTCGCCTTTGTCTAAATCGACAATACCTACTGTGTCAGAGCCTTGGCCAGTTACAAAGGCGCGGTTTTGATCCGCTGCTACGGCTACACCAGCAGCCCCTTTAATGCCTGGCAAGGAAATCACTTGGTCCACGCTTAGGTCTTTGGTGTCTATCACGGCTAACTCATTAGTGCGTAAGCTAACGGTGTAGAGCTTATGGTTTTTTTCGTCTAACGACAGACTCATGGAACCGAAATCTTGACGTGTGTTAGAAGGCAAAGCCACTGGATCTAAGGGGGCTAGAGTCTTAGTGTCAAACACATAGAGTTGATTCGTGGTGGGTGAGGACACAAAAGCGCGTTGCTGTGCGCTGTCAACGGCCACATCACGTGCATGGGGGGCGCTATCATGCGGGAACTGCTTAACCAGTTTAAGGTCTTTTTGATCGTAGACGGCTACGCTATTGGCACGGGTATTGGTGACCCATACCGTATTAGCACTGTCATCTACGGCTACCCCATAGACCGCCATGACTTGGTCCGCGCGATTACTATCGGCAGCAGGAGTCACAGACTGTTTGACTTCTAAGGTAGTAGGGTCAATTAGGCTTAGTTGGGATTCTTTAACCGGTGGGCGTCCTACCGAAGACGTCACATACAGTGCATTGTTTTTTGGGCTGTAAGCGACTTGATACAGACCGCTGGTGACGGGTTCTTGAGTTAAAACATAGAGCTCAGCACCTTGGACGGGCACAGCCGGAGAGACTTTTAAATCGAATACTGTGGCGGCAGAGGGGTTAGCAACTTGAGCGACGATGGGGTGTAAGCCAATGGCTGAATCAGCTGGGATAGTGACCTGAGCACGAATTTCCCCTTTGTCATCAGCAACTAATGCTTTTTTGCCACTAATCAGTTGGCCATTGCGTAAAAGTTGTACTTCTTGTCCTGCTTTAAAATTACGTCCTACGATTTCTGCTTGTTCACCGGGGTAAACCACACCAGATAGAGATAAAGAGCCGGTGAAATTAGCATCAGGCTGATCAAAAATAGGATTGGCCCAAGCAGCGGTACTGAGAGCTAAAGCGGAAAGGCCAACACTAAGACGTTGCCACGTTTTGTTTTTAATAGTGAGATTGATTTGCATTACGTACTCTAAAGTGTAAAAAAATAAAGACAGGGGGAAAGCAACATAAGAATTAGTCTGGAGAATGCTCTAGGTCGCGCAAGCTACGATTGCGTAGCGCAAACAAAGAGCTAAGTACAAAGCAAAGACCACCACCAATGAAAAAGGCGGTAGAAGGAGAATACCAACGTGACACCACGCCCATTTGCATATTGCCAATAGCGGTGCCTAGCGAGGATTGAGTCATCCAAAGGCTGGACATACGACCTAACAGATGATCAGGCGTGTGTTTTTGTACCAAGGCCATACGTAAAATTTTAGAGAGCGTATCGGCAGCGCCCATCAGGGCCAAACACAATAAGGACCAAGGTAGCCAGAGCCATTGCGAGAGAGCAAAGACGGCTAAACCCCAGACCATCACAGAGGCAATAATAAAACGGCCTGGATGTTTCAGGTGCTTAGTCCATCCGGAGCCCAGCGCCATTAAGGTCGCTCCTACGGCTGGCGCAGAATATAAAAAGCCGGTGACTTCTGCACCGTGGTTAAGCACATGCTCACCCCATTCAGGCAGCAAGGCCAGAGGCGTTGCTAACACTACCGCAGTTAAATCAATCAGTAGTAGGGCGCGCAATAAGGGTTGTTTGGCCATGTAGATAAATCCCTCAACAAAGGATTTCAACATAGCAGGGTGGGTTGCACCCGCTCCTTTGGGAGGCAGAGCAGGCAATTGTTTTAACAAAAAGGGGGTAGTAATGACGGCCAGAAGCACAATCGCATAGCAGAAAATTAAGCCTGGGCCGGCAATGAGCAGGCCCGCTAAGGAAGGCCCAATTACCCCGCCAATCTGCATGGATAGCCCAGATAGGGCGGCCGCGGCCGCTAAATGTTGGCGTCCCACCAAGGCGGGTGTGGCTGACATCATGGCTGGCACACTAATTCCGCCGGCCGCCCCGCCTATGCCAGCGGCTAGGTAAATTAGCCAAATAGACGGATTAGGTAATAAGGCATTTATTAAAAATAACGCCACGCTAAACACATAGATCGTACGTGAGTACAGCATGAGTTTGCGCCTATCCATCCGAT
This sequence comes from uncultured Paenalcaligenes sp., assembly GCA_947632305.1. Lineage (GTDB taxonomy): Bacteria > Pseudomonadota > Gammaproteobacteria > Burkholderiales > Burkholderiaceae_B > Paenalcaligenes. The sequence continues at coordinate 3,478 of CANROS010000024.1, forward strand.
CTGACAGCACGCCGCCAATCATCAAGGCGATGACCATGGGGATAGCCATAGTGGCATTCAGTCCAGCCACGGCAATACTGGAATTAGTGAGCTGAAATAGCTGAATACTGGCGGCTACCATCAGCATGCCAGTGACTAAAACCGTAGCGGTGCGCGCTGCGTAAGCATATCTAAAAGAGCGACTCTCACGTAAAGGAGAAATATCTAAGAACAAGCGACTCATACATCTACCGTAGAAACAGAGAGCTGATCCGCTGTGATTAAGGCGGAACGTAAAATAGGTGCCACTCGTGCTGTGGCTTCGTTGTTAGTGAGGTGAGCGTGCATAAAAGGCAGTACATGAATCGTTAGCTCTTGAACCCATGGTTGCCAGAGCTGTGGCGAGAGATCCGTATCTTTATGATCTAAGCCTGCTTGAAAATACAAGACAGGACCATGAAATACACTTTCGTTATGTTCGCGTACCGCTTGGTTACTGATGGCCACAGCATTAAACACCCCAGAGAGTTGGGCATCACTGAGCGTGCCTAACGGATGATTTTGTAGGCGCAGAAAATCAATGACGCTTTGATGCGCTAGCTCAACGTGCGGTAGTTCGTCAGGATCGTAGCCCGCAATGTGTAATAACGCTTTATAGATGGCATTCGCCGCAGGCAACGGTTGAGCGCGCCACGCTTCACTGGGGTAAGCATCCAGAAGGCAGAGCACGCCAATCTGAGCTTGACGTTGTTGCAATTCTACTGCGATGGCTTGGGCCAGAATGCCGCCCACGGACCAACCCAGTAAATGATATGGCCCTTGAGGCTGCACAGCTTGGATTTGATCCGCATAGCTTAGCGCCATAGCCTGCAGTTGTTGGGGCTGAGGTTGGTTTGAATCAAAGGTAGCGGCCTGTAAACCGTAGACAGAACGCTGATTTAAATCCGCGCGGGCTAAGGCACCATAACACCAGCTTAGACCACCCGCAGGGTGTATGCAAAATAGGGCAGGTATCTGAGGTAGACCTTGATGGAGCAAGAGCAAGGGCTCAAAACCCGCTGACTCGCCTTGGCCGGGGCGTTTATGCTCAAGGTATTGGGCCAATTGAGCTACAGTGGGGTAGGCAAAAATAGCACCTAAGTGAATATCGTAGCCTTGGTCGCGTAGTTGCGCGACCAATTGTGCTGCCAGCAACGAGTGTCCGCCTAAACTAAAAAAATTGTCTTCTAGATAGAGGGTGGCGTCTTGTTGTAGGGTGTGAGCAAATAGTGCAATCAAATGCTGTTCTAAGGGCGTACGAGCCATCGTGCCTTGAAGGCTGCTACGTTGTGGTGCGGGTAAGGCTTTACGATCTAGTTTGCCGCTGGCATTTAATGGCAGTTCCGTTAAAAAAACTACGGCATTGGGAATCATATAATCAGGCAAAAGCTGTCTACATAACTCAAGTAGCGGCTCGGGCTGTTCTAAAGAGGGGCTAACCACGTAGGCCACCAGTTGTTGTTGGCCAGGGGTGTCTTCTCGGACCAGAGCCACGGCTTGTTGGACCGCAGGATGCTGATTTAAGGCATGCTCGACCTCGCCTAACTCAATGCGTAAGCCACGTAATTTAACTTGAAAGTCAGCACGTCCTAGGTATTCGACGGCGCCATCCGCACGCCAACGTGCTTTATCACCGGTTTTATAAATACGACCTGACGCAAAAGGGTGGGGAATAAAGCTGGCAGCGGTTAAGTCAGGACGGTTTAAGTACCCTTCGGCTAATTGGATGCCGCCCAGATATAAATCGCCGCTTACGCCAATGGGGACTGGACGCAATTGAGCGTCTAGCACATATAAAGAGGTATTCCAGACGGGGTAACCAATGGGGACTGGGTTACTGGTATCGTCACGAGCCGCATGCCAATACGACACATCCACGGCGGCTTCGGTAGGGCCATATAAATTATGCAGCTCCCCTTGAATGCACTCATAGAAGCGTTCTCTTAGGGTGGCTGTTAAGGCTTCACCACTACAAAATACCAAAGGAATGGGTAAACCTTGACTGTGAGAGTCGGCTAAAAACACGTCGAGCATGGAGGGCACAAAGTGAATCACCTCAATGCGTTGCTCACGGATGAGGTGAGCCAGCGTTTGTGGGTCTTTGTGAGCCTCTGGCGGAGCCACATACAGTTGGGCCCCACTGATAAAAGGTAAAAATAACTCCCACAAAGACACATCAAAGGTATAGGGGGTTTTTTGTATAAAGCGCTGTTGGGGTTGGATAGCATAAAAATCACGCATCCAAAGTAAGCGATTGACAATGGCTTGGTGCTGAATCACTACGCCTTTGGGCTCACCGGTAGATCCAGAGGTGAAAAGCAGGTAGGCACGGTCTTCGGGTTTAGGGTAGGGCAAGTCATCAATGCTAAGCGTAGGCGCAGGCAGCTCATGCAGCGGGAGCAAACGACACGGTAAATCAGAGCTAGCCGCAAACAGGCTATCACTTAAAATTAGGCGCGGCTGGGCTTGCTGAAGAATACGACATAGGCGTGCAGAGGGTTGCTGAGCATCTAAAGGCAAGTAAGCGGCGCCGGCTCGCAAAATGGCATGTAAACACAACACCATATCCACGCGACGCTCTAGGGCCACAGCCACGCAATCCCCAGCGCGTACACCGGCAGCATGCAATTGCAGCGCAAGGTATTCAACTCTGGCTTGATATTGGGCGTAATTGAGGCGTTGGTGCTGGTCACTGATAGCATCCAACTGGGCATAATCCAGAGCTGTCTGAGCGCAGAGGTGACTTAACGTGGTGTTGGGTATTTCGTGCGCGGTCTGGTTGAGCTCATACAAGATATGGTGTTGCTCAGTGGCGGTCACGGTTGGGACCTCGGCCAAACAAGAGGCGCTTAAAGCCCGTTGAATAAAAGTCATCAAGCGGGGAATATGCGCTTGAATCGCGCTTAGGGTATAGAGCTTAGGGTTGGCCTCAATTTCTAAGCGCATGCCCTGCGCCTGCGTGTCAGAGCGAAAGGTGAAATTGATGTCTTCGACGGGACCAGCGCAGAGCACATGGGATTTTGCGTGTAGCCCAGTGCCCGCATAAGGCGTATCAAAGGGCAAGATATTAATCAGCGGCCCGTGCAAACGACGCATTTGACTCAGTAAGCCTAGATCGCGCCGCAGTTGCTCACTACGATAGCGGCCATGGCGGCGGGTAAGCAATAATGCTTTAGCGCCTTGACGCAGAAACTCGTTAAGCGGTTGGGTTTCGTCAATGAGCAAAGGTAACGGGGCAACATTCATTACTGTCGCAATGGCTAAGGCGCTGCTATTGCCCATACGGCCCATATACGGCACGCCAAATACAGAGTCATATTGCCCTGTGTGGCGTGCTATGTAGGCCGCTGTGAGCAAAGTCAGCACATCGGCCCAGCTGCATTGCTGTTCGGTGGCAAAGCTGACAAGCTGAGCGCTCAATTCGGGCCCGACGTAATGCTGCGCATAAAGAAAGCGATGGTCACTGAGGGCAGTGGCCTCACTTAAGCTTAGAGCGGGTTCTTTTTGCTGTAGTTGCTCTAGCCAAAAGGTTTTATCTTTGTCTTGTTTGGGGCTGGCTAAATATGCCGCGTCATCGGCTAAGGTCTGCTCTATGGTGCTTAGCTCGGGGGGCGGGTTGAGCCCTTGAACGCGGGCTAAATAATGCTGAATGATCCGTGCTTCCAGCAGGTTCATGGCATAGCCATCCGCCGCTAAATGATGCACTCGACTATAAAAAATAAAGTGCTCTGGACTGATTTCGTACAAAATAAAACGTGCACATGGCTCTTGGGTCAGGTCCAGTGGCTGTTGGCGGTCGCCTTCAATGTGCTCTAATACAGCGTCTTTGCTAGAGAAATGCTGGAGCCACTCGACTTGAGGCAGGGCGGCATCAAAACATTGCCCTACTTGGCCATTTTCTTCAACGATACGCAAACGCAAAACGGGTGCTTGGGCAATGACGGTTTCAATGGCTGCTTTAAAGTGCAGCGGTTGCAAAGCGTGATGCAGCTCAGTGTAATGAGCTGTATTAAATACAGGGTTTAGCGGGTCTACACACTGGGCAAACCATAAACCTTGTTGAGCGGAGCTAAGAGGAAAAACAGCAGCAGAAGAGGACATACAGCAATACGCTTAAGACAGAATTAAACCATTTGACGCTGAATAATCGCCCACCAGTGTTCTAAGGTGGGTTCAACGGCCATATCCGCAAATTCTATGTTGGCACCCGCTTGGCGCCAGCGTGCCGCTAAAGTCATCGCTCGCATCGAGTCTAGACCCCATTCCATAAGATTGTCATCAGACATAATTTCACTGGGATCGGCATGGAGCATCTGAGCGATGTCGGCGCGCATGGTGTCTAGGGTTAAAGTAAATGTAGAAGAGTTATTGCTCATGGGTAGGCTGTAAAGATTGACTTAATTGATGACGTAATTGTTTGCGGCTGATTTTGCCCGCAGCGGTCGTATCGAAACTGGTGACCACAATGACCTGATCAGGCACTTTGAAATCGGCCAGGCCGCGTTGACGAATCCAGCGTTTAAATTCGATGGTTCTAGGGGCTGCTTGGTCTTTTTTGATAATAATAAAAGCGCAACTGCGTTCACCTAGGTAGTCATCGGGTACGGAAACCACGGCCGCATCATACACAGCTGGGTGAGCCAATAAGTGATCTTCAATTTCTTCGGCTGAGATCTTTTCACCAGCACGGTTAATGTGATCATTGGCTCGACCTTGCACCACTAAATAACCCGTCTCAGTACGTTGCACCATATCGCCAGTGCGGTAATAACCGTCTTTGGTAAAGGAGCGGGCATTAGCCGCCGGGTTGTTATGATAGGCGCGAATGGTATAGGGCCCACGCGTCAGTAAATGACCCACTGTGCCCTCTGGAACTGGCTGGTCGTGATCATCAACGATCAGAATTTCATCATCAGGGCTGATAGGGCGACCTTGGGTGTGAATAACAATGTCTTCTGCGTCATGCAGACGGGTGTAGTTCACCAAGCCCTCGGCCATGCCAAAGACTTGTTGTAGTTGAATGTTTAATACGGGTCTAACACGGCGAGCTACCTCGGGGATTAGCTTGGCGCCACCGACTTGAATGGTAGTTAGGCTAGAAATGTCGTGTTGGCTTTGTGGGGCAAACTCTAACCACATCAACAGCAAAGGGGGCACTAAACTACTAAAGGTGACTTGATGTTTAGCAATTAAAGCAAAGCAAGTTTCTGGCTCGGCGCTAGGACTAAGCACCACACAACCGCCGGCATACAAGGTGCCTAAAAACCCCGGAGAGCTCATGGGGAAATTATGAGCCATAGGTAAAGCCGCTAAAAAGATAGAATCTGGCGTTACCCCACAAATTTTGCAGCTTTCCCGTAAGGTATAAATATAGTCATTGTGGGTGCGAGGAATCAGTTTAGATAGTCCTGTACTACCGCCTGAAATCTGTAAAAAAGCCACTTCGTTGGCGGCAGAGACAGAGGCGGGGGGCGGGGGTTGCTGAGCGCCCTGTTGTTCGATTTGTTCTAAGGAATCAAACTCTTGGGCGGCCCCAACCACAATGATGTGTTGTATGTGAGTACAACGTTGCTGTAATTCCCTAGCTAACGGCAGATAGTCAAAGCCTTCAAATTGGGCCGCACAAATATAAGCGTCTGCTGGGGCTTGTTCAGCAAAATGAGCTAGCTCGGTAATACGGTGAGCAGGCAGGGCGTAAATAGGCACCATGCCTGCTCTAAATAAAGCAAAAATAACGCTAACAAATTCTGGAATATTAGGTAGCTGGACTAAAACGCGTGCGCCTTTTTTTAACCCTAGGGCTAAAAGCCCAGCCGCTAATGTTGAGGCTTTTTGGTCTAGCTGGGCATAGCTCCAACACGTCTGAGCACCGATTACAGCCGGTTGATCGCCATACTGTTGGGCGCGTTCAGCCAGAAGTTCGCCAAAGCTTTGGCCGTCCCAATAGCCTGCCTCTGTGTATTTTTTCACAAAGTCAGCAGGCCAAACTTGTTGCAGCGGAATTGAATTCGTCATGATAATGAGAACGATTTAGAATTGGTTTTAGGCTAGTACTTTAGCACGTTTTGGGCGCTACGTAGCACGAGTTAAGACACTTGACATCAGTATTGGGTTCGTTATGTGCTAGGGCGAGCTGTAAATGAGGTAAAGGGCTCTGGTATTGAGCGAGGTAACGGTGCTCAAACAGTTGCGTCTCATAGGTCGAGGTATCTAGGGCTTTGAGCTGAACCAAACGTGGATCCGTGTACAAGCCGGTGCCGTGGGCTTTGAGTAGCGCCTCTTTGAGACACCATCGTCTATAGAGCTCGCTGGAGGAATAGTTCTGTTGTTGTTCTTGAGGCGTTAAAAAAACCGGGCACAGCGTTTGCTCAAACGGGGTCTGTGTTAGCTCTATATCGAGCCCAACGGCATGGGGGGCAATGGCCAGCGCACTGTACTCTTGGCTATGGCTTAAAGAGAAACCCCAAGCGCTGTGTGCGACTAAAGGCTTTTTATAAGGGCCTAGCGTGAACTGTATCTCTAAAGGGGCTAGGCCTAGGTGAATCGCCAACAACTGACGTAAGGTAGCTCGGGTATAAAGATAACGAGTACGCAATAAGGGGGTGCGCAATTGCTGGGTGTACTGCCATTCGGCAGTGGAAACCTGGGTTTGTAGCAAGGCTAAAGGCGGCGCTTGCTGCATATTTAGCAATTGGAGCTGGATCATGGCTAGGCCTTAAACGCTTGCAAGGCAAATTCCGTTGCCAAGCCCAACATACGGCCATGGTCTGCACCGGGATAGACATGCAGCTGGTGGTTTAGATTGGCCGTAGGCGGTAAACCATCGATGAACTGCTGCAAGAACCGTGAGGTTGGGATTCCTTCTGGGCGTGGTGCCTGCGGATCAGCCGGTTTAGGCCGCAACTGCTCTTGATCACCAATCAGCAAACTCAGTTCGGTAGGAAGGCTTAAAGGCGGCAGTAAAGTGGCTTGTGTTTGCATAAAAGGTTCATACCACCATAACGACGGGCTAGCCGCAATATAGTGTTTGAACAGATGTGGTTGCTTTAAAAACACATACAACGTAAATAAGCCACCATAGGAATGGCCAAATAAACCTAAGCGTTGACGATTAATAGGGGCCAGCTTTTGCAGCTCAGGTAGCGCTTGATGTTGGATAAAGTCCAGTAAATACGGGGCACCACCGGCAGGCCAGCTAGGGGTACGCGGGTCTATGGCCGCATAAGGTGCGGGAGGGACAGGGGTGTACTCATAAGAACGGCGCTGTCTAGCGGCCTGACGCTCTAAGTCAAACCCTAGGGTGGCAATCACAAAATCACAGCCTTGGGGCTGTTGCTGTAAAAAAGACGTGATAGAGGGCAGAATCCAGTCCCCATCCAACATAAATAACAAGGGGTAGCCGTCAGCGGGTGCTGGCTGGGTAGGTAGCCAGCACCGCATCAGGTAGGAGCTCTGATTCGCCGCAAAGAACGTAGACTGCCAGTACTGCATTAAGGCTCCTGATTTGGGCTTAGACCAATTAAGTAGGTGCCTTGCAGGGGCACTGTCAAAAAGCGCTCATTGACTTGATCCAAGGTGTCCTGAGCCGATGAGCCTTGCATACGCTCAGGGTGAATCCAACCGGCTAAGGCTTGAATAAAAATCATATGCAGAGGAGAGTCATTAAAAGCGTGCCAAATGCCATGTGCATTATTCGTTTGAATGGCTTTTAGGTGCTGGAGTCGATTGGACTCAATGATGTCTTGTAGGCTTTGACGGGCAGCATCCGCCTCTGCGCCAGTACCAATGGCTAAGCCGCCTGCTAGACTGCGACGCTTGGCGCCAGTACCCGTGGCAACATAGACGCTGGGGTTGCTGGCGTTGATGTATTCGTAGTTGATATTGCCAGTAGGGGTTTTAAGCACATCGGCACCAATATTATGGCCACCGGCAAAACGAATCATGTCGTTAAAGGTGCCTGTGCCAGGCGAATTGCAGCAGTCAGTGCTGCCGGCATGGGCATGTACAAAAACCGGCGGAAATTCGTCTGGCTGTAAGTCCGCTAAACGAGCTTGTATATCCGCCATTTGGTCTTCATAAAAGCTGACAAATTCTTGGGTTTGTTGCTCGGCGCCTATGGCGGCTCCTAGGGCTTTTAAACTGGGTACAGTGTTATTCAATGGATCCATAAAAAAATCCACAATCAACACGGGCACGCCGGCTTTGGTAAAACGACGAATCAATTCTGAGTCGTTGGGATCTTGATCGGGCAGCAAACCGGCAAAACGGGCCGTTAAGACGACTAAATCAGGGCGTAAGGCTAGGCTTTGCTCTACCGAGAAGCTATCGGGGGTATGACGCCCTACTACGGGGATACGGTTGATGGCAGGGAATACTTTTTCATAGTGTTCGTATTCATTGGCAAAAGAGGTTTTAAACTCATCAGACCAGCCCGCCAGTAAGCTTATTGGATCGGGGTGCAGTAGCGCCAAAACCGGCATATGACGCGCTTGCGTTAAGATAATGCGTTCAGCAGGTTTGTCTAGCGTGACGGTACGCCCCACCGCATCAGTCACCGTAATGGGGGCGGCGCTGAGGCTGCTGGCGATAAACAAACTAATTAAACTAAGCAAAATGCGTTTCATACTAGCCCTTTTGATTGGGAGGTTAAGCCATCAATAAACACATGCAACTGCTGTTGGCTACAGGGTTCAATGCGAGTTGTGACGCCATAGGCTTGAGCTAAATGAGGAGCGGTGATGACGTTGGCGACTGGGCCTTGGGCCAATACATGGCCTTGGCTTAATAACACGCATTGGTCACTGTGTTGTAAAGCCACATTTAAATCATGCAAGACAATGACGCTAATCATTTGGTGTTGTTGGGTTTGCTCTTTGAGAAGCTCCATCACATGGTATTGATAGTTCAAATCCAAGGCAGATAAAGGTTCGTCTAAGAGTAAAAGTTTAGGCTGTCGTATCAGCGCTTGTGCCAAACCCACCAGTTGTTTTTGGCCACCAGACAGCTCATCTAAATAGCGCATGGCCAAATGGCTAATGCCGAGGCGCTCGAGCAGTTGCATGATTTGATCTGCTTCAACGGCGCTGTGCTGGGTAGGACGTAAGGTCGCATTGGCTGCAACTAAAACAGACTCAAAGACCCGTAGATGCACTGAGGCAGGTAAAGACTGCGGTAAGTACACCACGTGTTGCGCACGTTGCTCAAAACTTTGTTGGTTTAAATCGGTTTGATTCAGCAGGATCTGACCGGTTTTGGGGCGTATTAAGCCCGCTAAACTTTTTAATAAGGTGGACTTGCCGCAGCCATTAGCGCCCAGTAGTGAGACCACTTGGCCGGTGGCTAAGGGCGCCAGATCAATGTGTTGCAAAATAATTTTTTTGCCATAGCCGACTTGGAGGTTTTGAATTTCAAGCATGACAGTATCGCAGAGTTAATGGGCTTGGCGGCGCAGCACAATAGCTAAGAAAAAGGGCACCCCTACCAAAGAGGTCACAATACCTACCGGCACAATTACGCCCGACACGATGTTTTTTGAGGCAATAGATGCCAAGGATAAAATTAACGCGCCAACTAAAGCACTGCCTGGCAAGTAAAAACGGTGATCTTCACCAAACAAACGGCGTGCAATATGGGGAGCAATCAAGCCAATAAAACCGATGGTGCCGGCAAAGGACACCGCCATGGCAGCTAGAATACTGATTCTAAATAAAGAGCCCAGACGTAGACGCTGCACATTAATACCAAAGCTTAGGGCGCGTTCCTCGCCCAAGCGTAAGGCGGTCATTTTCCAAGCGTCTCGCATGGATAAAGGAAAGAGCAAGAGCACGGTCAAAAACATGATGCCCACTGAGCTCCACGTGGCGCGTGTTAAGCTGCCCATGGTCCAAAAAACTAAGCCTTGCAGGGCTTCGGCGCTGGCGACAAACTGCATCAAAGATACCAAGGCATTAAAGGAAAACACCAAAGCAATCCCAAAAAGCACAATGGATGAGGTGCTCAGTGCGCCCCAGCGCGCCACGGCATCTAATAACATGGCAGACAGAATGGCGAATAGAAAAGCGTTAATGGCAATCATCCAGCCAGGCGGTACGCCGGGTAGGGAGAAATTAAGCACAATGGCTAATGAGGCACCAAAGGCCGCCGCTGAAGAAATCCCAAGGGTGAAAGGGCTAGCCAGCGGGTTATTGAGTATGGTTTGCATTTCTGCGCCCGATATACCTAGCCCCATTCCAATAGCAATGGCCATTAAGGCATAGGGGAGACGTATATCCCAGACAATAACGCGTGTGGTGGCGTCGACTTGGCTAGGAGTGAATAATGCAGCAGAAAGCTCAGACCAAGCTAGACCTGAAGGGCCTAACATAAAATCTGCAATTAGACTGAGTACAATGGCAAGGGCCAGACCAGCAAGAAGTAAGAGACGCTGACTTAAAACCTGTTTATAGGCCGTAAGAGTGGCGGTATTTGCCATCATAAATACTAATGAGAATAGTTATTACTTTAATTAGTATATAAGATTTTATGCTGGCTTGGCTATGCTTATATAATGGTCTTTTTACTGGGGGGTTTATGTCAGAGCAAAAACGAGCTGAGTCGTTGATCGCCTTGGATGGTAGTGATCCAGCGCTAAAAATCAAGCTACAAAGTCATCATTATACGTTTGCACGTTCTAGAAACGCTATGCCGTTAGCGCAAAGCGAATACGAGCAAGCATGTAAATATTATCCTATTGTTTTTATTGCGGCAGATGCCGCTGCTAGCCGTTTGCAATCTGTGGTTTTAATGGGCTTTGAGGCCGAACAAAACCTTTTTGTGCATCAGGACGGCAGTTGGGAAAGCTTGCATTATATTCCCGCTTACGCTCAGCGTTATCCTTTTGAATTAGGTTGGGATAGCGCTAAACAGCAGCCGGTCGTGCATGTGGAAGCTGCGTACCCGGGTTTGAACCGAGACGAAGGGATGAGTTTTTACGAGCAGGGCGAGCCTAGCGCTTATTTGCAGCAGCTCAGCCATGCCCTTTACACCCTAGAACGAGAACTAGAGCAAACTCAACAATGGGTGATGCGTCTCAAGGAAAAGGGCCTCCTGATGGAACAAAATGTGAATTTAACCATTGATGGGCAAACACAAAGTGTAGCTGGGGTCTGGGTGATTGATTTCGAGCAACTAGACCAACTGGATGACGCCGAGTTGGCACAGATGTACCATAATGGTTCGTTGTCTTTAATTGAACAGCACCGTGTGTCGTTAAGCAATTTAGACTTACTCGCGCAGCGTGTAGGGCTTTAAGCCATGACACCCACGCCTCGCTTTATTCCTCGTAGCCTGACTCCCACCACAGAGCAGGTGGCGATTCAGTGCTCTCAGCAACGTATTACTTTGATTGAGGCCAATGCGGGTGCAGCAAAAACGACCACGTTGGCGTTGCGCATTGGTGAAGGGTTAGCGCGTGGTTTAGTGCCAGAGCAAATTTTGGCCTTGGTTTTTACCACCGAGGCCAAAGAGGTGTTGCGTCAGCGTTTACTGCAACTAGGAGTCGCCCCTTTTGTGGTGAACAAATTACCCTTGCATACGGTGGAAGAGTTCGCGCGACAGGTCTTAAGCTTTTGGGAGGAAAGCACACCGCCGGTACTTGAGAGCTTGCACGAACTAAAGCCAATGGCTCTAGAGGCCCTAGAGCACCTGAGCCAACAACAGGCACAAAACAGCCATGGTGAAGACCTAGAGTTTCGTACTCACCATGTGGCCTTAAGCCAGTTTTTTGAAAGTCAGTTGCGCTTAAAAGCCAGTTTGAATGTGTTTTTGGATGACGAGGAAAGCGCGGCGGAAAAAGCCTTGCAGGCGGGCGTGACCCTAAGCGATTTGTTGTGGACGCAGCATTACGAAATTCTACGGCAAAGCCCTTACGAGGGGGTGCTGTTTAGAGGGCCGGAGGACGGGACGTATGATTTGGCCTGTACGCTCTTAGAGCAGGCCGATTTATTAGAACTCTTGCCCGAGTACCGGCTTATCGTCGTTGATGAGCTGCATGATGCTAATGAAGCGTCTTTTCAGATTGTGCGGCTGTTAGCGCAACGTCCTCAAGCCTATGTGGTGGCGGCGGGCGACAAAGACCAAGTGATTCAAACGCATTTGGCGGCTGATGCCAGTTATTTATCAGCTAGGTTTGCAGCTTATTTTGAGGGCATAGTGCGTTTGCCTCTCAGCTATACCTATAGGCATGGGCCTTATTTGGCCTATGCCACGGCGCAGTTTAAACACAAAAAAGTAGACAGCATGTTGCCGTTGGCAACTCAGATTCACGTGCATCGTTACAGCACCGATCAGGCTGAACACGCAATACAGCCGGTGATGCAGGCCATTATGCAATGGCAGCGTCAAGGCGGTAGTTTAAGTCAATGTGCAGTGTTGTTTCGTGATGTACACCAGTCTATTCATCTAGAAAATCAGTTGTTAACCCAGTCTATTCCGTATCAGTTGCAAGGGATGAGCAGTTATTTGCAGCGCGATGAGATCTTGTTTTTACGGGGCTGGTTGGCACTAGCTTTAAATGATTTGGCTGCGGTTCAAAGCGAGGCGGTACGCGAACGTATGGTGCGTGCTATGGCCTTGTTTACTGAGCTACCCTTTAATGAAACAGAATTGGCGGCAGCTGCCGCTGAAATAGCAGAAACACCGGCGTTATTAACGTTTTTCTACGAAGGTCAGATGGTGAGGCGTGCCTCGGAGCAAGACCAGTGGCGTTTTCAAGAGGCGCTTACTTATTTAAAAGCGGTCTCTGCACAAAGCCCTGCACCAGAGGTGTTGCAGCATTTGATGCAGATGCTGGATTTAGAAAACGTGGCCAAACGGATTTATGTGTTCGAGCATGCCGCTGTGGTGGTGCAAAAATCCATACATGCTTTTTTAGATATGGCACAGCAGTTGAATCTTAGCCTAGAGCAGTTTTACCAATGGTGTGCACAACAAGATCAGCAAAGCAGCACGACACGAGAAGCGGTGGTGTTAAGTTGTGTGGCGCAGGCTAAGGGCAAAGAGTTCGAGCATGTGTTAATGCCCTATTTAGAAATGGGCGAGTTTCCTTCTATGCAGCACGATACGCAAATGGAACGCAATCTATTTTACGTAGGCATAACGCGTACGCAAAAGCGTTTGAGTTTGTTTGTACCCGCCGCAGAGCACCGTATAAGTGAATACGTACCAGAACTGCTTTTGGAACAGATTCAAGAGCAAACCCAGCAACGTTTGCTGCAATTACAGCAGCAGGCGGCGCCAGTAGCAGCCCAAAGGGCCGCACCTGCTGCCGTTAGTGCCGCTGCTACCACCCGTTTTGCTTTAGCTGTTCCTTTTGCAGAAAAAGACGAAGCTAAACAATTAGGGGCCAGATGGGATCCCGTACAGCGTTTGTGGTTTGTGCCGCCTGGCTTAAGCCCGGCGGCTTTTGAGCGTTGGTGGCCGCGAAGCTCTTAGCTTATTGGAGCCACTTGCCTTCGGCCTCATCCAGTACGTTTCTGGAGTCCATCAGTTCCCACATAAACTGCATCAGGCGCACATAGTCGGCGTCATCCGCGGGTAGCATAAAACCCAAATAATTTTTAGGTGTGAGGGGTTCTTCGATGAAAAGCGCGGCAAGCTTTGGCTCCGCTTTACTGTAGTGCAACGCCTCGTATGTTTCGGTGATCATGATGTCACCCTTGCCTTCGGCTATGAGCGCTGGAATTTCTGCGTTTTTTTCATGGGTGCTGACTTCCGCATTTTTAAGTTGTTCTAAGACAAAAATTTCGTTGGTACCACCGGGGTTTTTAATCACATGCACGGTGGGTTGGTTGAGATCAGCCACGGTCTTGTATTTGTCTTTTTCGCTAGCCCTAGCCAAAGCCACCTTACCAAAGGGGGCGTAGCCGGGGAGCATTTCCATTTGTGCAATGCGGGTCGGGTTGCGCGTAATACCGCCTACGGCTATATCGAATTTGTCTGCTGTTAAATCAGGCATTAAATTAGGCCAAGTGGTGGGTACGTACTCGATGGTTAAACCCAGTTCGGTGGCCATGGCTTCGATGAGGTCAATGTCATGGCCTTCGTAACCTTCTGTGGTTTTCATGGCAAAGGGGCGATAGTCTCCAGGGGTGCCTACGCGTAGGGTTTTTGAGTCTTGGATGCGGTCTAAGCGTGGACCGGCTTGGGCCGTAAAAGCCAGCCCTCCAATGAGTGCCGCACAGATCAATTGAGTGATTTTTTTCATATTTGTCTCCTGAAATAAAAAAATCCCCCTACAGAGAGGGGGAAATAAATCGCGTTTTTTAAGCTTGTTTTTTTAGTTTGCGGCTGGCTAAGAATTTGCCCAGCACGACAATTAAAATCGCCCCAGCGGCGGCTGCGCTGTAGTGTACCAAGGTAGAAGGCTCGCCGAAATGGCGCACTATGACTACGTCGGAGACTAAAAGGCCGCCCGCGATCCAGCCTAACAGACCTGCACCGAATGTGACAATAGAGGGGAAACGATCAATCAGTTTTAAGATAATCGTGCTGCCCCAGACAATAATGGGAATACTAATCACCAAACCAAAAATAACTAAGCCCATTTGATGGTCAGGGTCGGCCAATTGGGCTGCTCCAGCAATAGCAATCACGTTGTCCAGACTCATGACAAAGTCGGCCACTATAATTGTTTTTACCGCTGCCCAAACGCTGGCACTGCCGCTTATATTGGCGTGGTCATCGGCGTGATCTGGCACCAATAACTTTAAAGCGACCCAAGCAAGTAGCAAAGCGCCAATCAGTTTTAAGTAGGGGATGGCTAGTAGAGTCAGGGCAAAGCCAATTAAGACCACGCGTAGAACAATAGCGCCTGCGGTGCCCCATAAAACGCCTTTAATACGCTGTTCTTTGGGTAGGTTGCGACATGCTAGGGCGATCACAACGGCATTATCACCACCCAGTAAAATATCAATCATGATGATTTGAAAAACAGCGGCCCAACTCAGGGTTTGGAAAAATTCCAACATAAAAGCTCCAAAAATAAAAAAAGCCTGATCTAGCAAGAGCAGGCTTTTGTCTGGAGTACGCGCAGCTTGCCCTTGGATTGGCAAGGTCTTGCTTGTAACAATGTGGGTTGAGGCCACATATAACGCTAGCGTCTGTTACCCGCGTACCGGGAGACCTATGTGGGTCTAGCCGTGATGACGATACGACGGAAAAAAGCTACTCCCCTTTCTTAGGGCTAAGTATAACGGAAAATAGAAATGGCACTGTACTCCCATTAGCAAAAAACGCTAAAGGTGCGAAATTGTCTATTTAGGGCCACAGGGTGAGGGGCAGGCTAACTTGAAATTTGCAACTTTTTAACAACTTCTGGAACTAACACTCAAGCCCGGAGCAAGGGTGCGCTACACTCTCTCAAAACCCTTAGATGACTTTTTATTCGATTAATAAGAGTCATGAGCGTATCTTATGGATATGTTTTCTGAAAAATACAAGTGATAGGCATAATGACAATAGAAAACAACTTTGCTTTTAAAGAAGCCAAACCAGCCCGTACTTATAGGGGGGTGGCTTTGCGCGAGTTAATTATTGCAGAGGCAACCGATCGTTTTTTAGAAAGAGGTTACTCGGCGGTCAGTGTGGAAGAAATCATCCAAAGTGTGGGTGGTTCTAAAACCAATGTCTATCGACATTTTGGTGGTAAAAAAGGGTTGTTTATCGAGGTGATACGTAGTTTGGCTTCCGAGTTTTTGGAAAAGGTACGTAGCACGGAGATCACCGGTAAAACACCCAGCGAAGGCTTACGTCAGGTAGCCCATAATTTATTGGCGCAACTTTTGGATGAGCGTCATTTGGCTTTTCAACACTTATTAATTGCTGAAGTACAGCGTTTTGACGAGTTGGGCAAGGTATGGTTAGAAAGCCAAGATCAGCAGTCGGGATGGGTGTTGGCAAAGTTCATTTATGAATTACAGCAAAAAAAGCAGCTAAGAGACGTAGACCCTCTGTTAGCTGCCACCTTGTTCCACAATATGCTGACTTACCACCCTATTCACCGAGCTATGGCGGGCTTGCCCTTAACCGCAGCCGAGTTAGATACATTTATTGATGAGGCCGTGGTGGTGTTTATTCAGGGATACGGTGTGTCAAAGGCTTAACGAAACAAGGTATCCACATAGTCCGCGCCTAGTCCGACTTTTTCATAATGCGCACGACACAGCGCAATGTAGTCATGGACGTCAAAATAGCCACAGGATTCGCCTTTTTCATCCAACCAAATTAATGGCCCTGTCACGTTGAAAAACACCTTCATGGGGTCTTCGTGTTCATACGCAACTAGAGTGTGGCCTTCGCCTGGGGTTTCATACACAAAATCACCTGCTGTGGCGACCCAATCGTGTTCTAGATAGCCCCATTTGCCAGAGATCGTGTAGGCAAACACTTGATGGGGGTGGTAGTGACGATTGACTAGACCGGGGCCGGTGGCCATCAAAATATCACACCAACGGTTTTCACTAGGGGAAATCCAGAGCGGTCTGGAAGACACCGTTTCTGTGAATGGGACGTAGAACTTAGTATCGTCCGTAGCGGCGTTGGGAATATAGACCTCGGGTAATGCATCGGGCTTAAAAGAGTTTTCAATGGGGACAATGCCACGCCAAAATTCTGTTCCAGTCTTAGTCATAGTTCGCTCCTAATTCACAAATGAATGAAATAACACAATGTTTTTATTGTAGAAAAAGAGCGTGGCATGCGTTTGACTGGGGCGGACATGAATGCAGTGCTGTTTTGCCCAAATCTTAAAAAAACTGAGTGTAAACCCTTGTCGCTCATTCAGAAAGTGAGCTTTAAGCTTAAAAGAGTGAATGACATGGGGGGAAGTTATGAGGCTAAGACTCACATCCGCATCGACGGAGTGTTTGCCGGTGCAGCAACGCTGTGCGTATTGGGAGACGTATAGCTCGGATAGGTTGGTAGACTTAAGGTGTACCCCTTACGCAGAGCAGGGCTTGGTTGCACAGCAACGCAATGTCTGTGCTCAAGATTTTGGTCTAAGCCTAATTACTGGCAATCAACATGTGATTGAGCGCACTCAAACACACATACAACGCACCCCAAAAGCCAGTGTTTTTGTGTCGTTTGATTTTATTAGTGCGGCGTTTTTCTATCAGGGCAAAACCTGTCATAGCGTGCAGCCTAATGACATGGTGATTTACCGTACGGATCAGCCTTATTTATTTGGCTTTAAGCACAAAATGAGACAGGTCATTATTGGACTTCCTGAAAGTAGCTGGCAGTTCACCAGTGCTCAGCAGTTAAACCAGCCTATTAAAATTCGAGCACAAGCGAGTAGCCATCAGCTTTTGATGCGCACTTTGGCTAAACAGTGCCGACATTTTGTCGCGCAGCCGGATGAAACCCAATTGCTCAGTTTGCGAGAACAGGTTTCCTGGCTGTTAACCGATATTCTGGCCTTTCAGACTACCTCAGTGGTATCCAGCGGTTTGAGCGCCACCTATGTGTTGGCTGCGCGCCAATTCATTGCTGAACAGCTCTCTAAGCCTGAACTCAATAATGCGCAGGTGGCAGCAGCGGTGGGGGTTTCCGAGCGCCATCTGCAGCGCTTATTTGCAGAGGCTTTACAAACCACCCTACAGCAATACATTATGGGGCAGCGCTTAGAACGAGCTTTATGGCTATTAAGGCATGCGGCTTACACGACTTATAGCGTGGAGCGTATTGCTTTTGAGGTGGGTTTTAGCAGTTTGGCTCATTTTTCACGGCGTTTTAAACAGCTTTTTGGCAAATCGCCTTCTCTAGTACGGGGGTAAGTCTCTCGTAAATGGGGTGCAGGCGTTACACTAAGGGTTCATACCATGAGCCGAAATCAGAGCTCACTGATTGATTTTTAGGATAAGAAGTATGACGTATTGCATAGGTTTAATTGGGTTTGGGGCGATTAATCAAGACGTTTTGCTGTCTTTGCAGCCCTTGGTAAAGCAGTTGCAGGCAAAGGTGGTGGTGTTACGCCAGCAGGCTAACGAGCACGAGGGGGTCACTGTTTGTACACAGTTAGCGGAGTTTTTGGCCCACAAGCCCACACTGATTATCGAGGCAGCATCTCAACAAGCTGTGGCGCAGTATCTGCCGAGCTGCTTAGAAACCGGTGCTACGGTGGTGGTGTCTTCGGTAGGCGCTTTTACCAATACGGCTTTATTGGAGCAAGCTCAGGCTCTTTGTCACAGCAAGGGGGGGCGTATTATTGTGCCATCAGGGGCGGTAGGGGGGCTAGACTACATTCAGTCCTTGCGTGATGCGCCGGATACTCGCTTGATCTATGAGTCTTTAAAACCAGTTAAAGCTTGGCGCCAAGAGCTCATCGCTGCCGATATAGACCCAGATAGCATCACAGGGCCTTACACTATGTTCGAAGGGAATGCGGCCGAAGCAGCCCGTCTCTATCCTAAAAATCTTAATGTGGCTGCCACCCTAGCATTGGCTGGGCCTGGGCTAGAAAAAACCATTGTGCGCGTCATTGTAGACCCTGCCCTCGAGCGCAATACGCATCGTATTCATGCTGAGAGTCAATTCGGTAAAATGAGCATGGAAATACGCAACTTTCCGTCTTTAACTAACCCCAAGAGCTCTTGGATTGTGGCTCAGAGCATTGCTAGCGTGGTGAAGCGAGAGTTTGCCGTATTACAAATACGCTAAATAGCGGTCCTGCTTTTAAAACCCCATTGGTATTTTTCAATGGGGTTTTTTTATTGTGGTTCACTTTCTTCACTCATTTTTCTTAATAAGTAAATGATGGCTATTTGTTCGGCCGGATTCAGTTTTTCTACGGTCAGTTGACTAATGTGTTGGGCTTGGGGAATGGTTTTTTTTATGAGTTCCTGACCGGCAGGACTAAGGCTAATAATGACTTTACGCTTGTCGGCTAGGCTAGTTGAAAGCGCCACCAAACCTCTGTCTTTTAGTCTATTAATAATGCCACGAATCGTAGCTTGATCGACGGCGGTGGTTTCTACCAGTTCGATTTGAGAGCTAGGCCCTCTGTCATGTAAAGCACATAAGGTAACGAACTGAATAGCGGTGAGTTGTGAGTCACCAATATTTTGCTGAAAAATAGCCGTATGACGTTGTGTAGCACGTCGTAATAAGTGACCGATTTGTTCGGTAACGTCATAGTCTTCTTGTTTATTGTGACCTGAATTGGGCTGTTGCATTCTACCTCCTTAAAAGCTGTTGTATCGCTAGCTCACCAGTATAACGCCTAGACTAGACTCAGTGTCTGCACAGTTAATGTATAGTCTATGCGCTGAAATAAAATGCTTTTATTAGCGTAAACCCCTAATATATTTTGGTTTCTATGATCGTTAACAGTGTGTACACTTCAATCTATACGTTTTAAGCTTAGATTGATTGAGGAGTAACCATCGCATGATTAAGAAAGTCGGTATCGCAGTAGTCGGAGCTGGTATTGGGGGCGCTGCCGCCGCCGCTCTTTTGCAAAAAGCGGGTTTTGATGTGGAGTTGTTTGAGCAAGCAGACGCATTTTCTCGATTAGGAGCAGGGATCCATGTAGGCCCTAATGCGATGCGTATTTTCCGTCAAATTGGCTTAGAAGAGCAGCTTGAGCAAATGGGTTCTCATCCAGACTTTTGGTTCAGCCGTGAAGGGCACACCGGGGAGTACCTATCTCGTATTCCTTTGGGTGATTTTGCACGCAAAGAGTATGGCGCTGCTTATATTACGATTCACCGTGGTGATATGCACGAGCTGCAAATCAACAGTTTAAAAGCAGGTACCGTGCATTACGGCAAGCGTTTGGAATCTTTACAAGAAGAAGACGGTTATGTGCGTCTCTTGTTTAAAGATGGCTCCGAGGTGCATGCGGATTTGGTTATTGGTGCAGATGGCATTCACTCCAAGGTACGCGAGACCTTGTTAGGTGCAGAAGTACCCACCTACAGTGGTTGGGTAGCGCACCGAGCGCTCATTCGCGGTGAAAACCTCAGAAAATTTGCAGATGAGTTTGAGCCTTGTGTGAAGTGGTGGCGTCCAGAGAGCCATATGATGGTGTACTACACCACCGCTAAGCGTGATGAGTATTACTTTGTGACAGGCGTGCCGCACGAGGCATGGGATTTTCAAGGCCCCTTTGTAGATAGTAGTCAAGAAGAAATGCTCAGTGCATTTGAAGGTTATCACTCTACCGTGCAGAACCTCATTCGTTCCACAGAAAATATTACTAAATGGCCTTTGTTGAATCGCAATCCCTTGCCTTTATGGAGCCGCGGTCGCTTGGTGATGTTGGGTGATGCTTGCCACCCCATGAGACCTCATATGGCTCAAGGGGCATGTATGGCGATTGAAGACGCAGCCGTTTTAGCGCGTTGCTTAGAGGAAACTGGGACCACTGATTATCAGACCGCATTCTCCTTATATGAAGGTACCCGTAAAGAACGTGCCACTAAGGTACAGGCGGTTTCTAACGGTAATACCTTCTTGTTAAAGCAAGAGGACCCTGCTTGGGTGTATGGTTACGATGCCTATGCTGAGCCCCTAAAAGCAGCTGAATAAAAAAATCAGAGCAGTAATAAGAGTTAACGCATTTTTTATAAATGCGTTAACGCGTTTAGTGTATGTAGGAGACACACCATGCAAGACCAAGCAGCTACCCCCTCTGCGTCGCTTCAAGAGGCGAATAACCCAGAGCTGTATAAAAAAATAGTCTGGCGGCTTATTCCCTTTTTATGTTTTTGTTATTTAGCCGCTTATTTAGATCGTATTAATGTGGGCTTTGCCAAGCTGCAAATGCTGCAAGATTTACAGTTCAGTGAGACCGTTTATGGTCTGGGCGCTGGACTGTTTTTTGTTGGTTATATCTTATTCGAGGTACCCAGCAATCTAGTGTTAGAAAAAGTGGGTGCTCGTATCTGGATTGCCAGAATTATGATCACCTGGGGGATTTTGTCTGGCATGACCATGCTAGTAACGACTCCCACTCAGTTCTATATCGTGCGCTTTTTATTAGGTGCAGCTGAAGCAGGCTTTTTACCAGGCGTGTTGTATTACCTAACTACTTGGTTCCCCACTTATAGACGTGGCAAGATCATTGCGCTGTTTATGATTGGTTTGCCTTTGTCCAGCGTGATTGGTGGCCCTTTGTCCGGTTGGATTATGGGAGCATTTCATGGTGTTAATGGTTGGCAAGGTTGGCAGTGGCTGTTTTTCCTTGAAGCCATCCCAAGTATTTTGTTGGGGATTTTGACCTTCTGGGCGTTGCCGGATAGTTATGAAAAAGCCAAGTGGTTAACCGCAGAAGAAAAAGCCTTACTGAAAAAAGATTTGGATGCGGATGACAAAGAAGGCAAGCACAGTAAGAGCAGCTTTAGGGATGGTTTCTTTAACCTGAAAGTCTGGATGCTAGGTAGTATCGATTTTGCGATCTTGCTTGGTGCTTACGCAATTGGTTTCTGGATGCCTACCTTTATCCGTAATGCGGGTGTGATGGATACGTTCCATATTGGGTTGTTGACGGCGATTCCAAGTATTGCTGGCGTGATTTGTATGTTGTGGTTGGGCGCGAGCTCAGACCGTCATCGCGAGCGTCGTTGGCACTTATGTATTCCTTTATTAGTGGGTGCGGTAGGTCTAACAGCCAGTACTTTCGTCAGTGATAATCTAGTATTGACCGTATTATGTTTTACGGTGGCGTCTGGAGCATTGATTGGCGCGGTGCCGGTGTTCTTTAGTGTGCCTGCAACGTTTTTAAAAGGGACTGCTGCGGCAACTGGCTTTGCGCTAGCGTGTTCTTTGGCTAATATTGCTGGTTTGGTCAGTAACTCGTTAATGGGTTTGGCCACAGATTTAACGGGTACCAGTAATGCGGCGTTGTGGTTCTTCTCAGTGTGTTTGGTCTTTAATGCGTTCTTGGCATTGGCCTTCCCACGCAAGCTGGTGAACCGCTAAATAGAGAGTGGGTTGTAGTAGCAAAAAAGCCTAGGTTTAATACCTAGGCTTTTTTTATGGCCCCTGCGTACGGCAGGGGCTGAGGGGTACTGCAGTTTAAGCCAGCAAGGCTTTGGTTTGGGCCAACGTTGCTACGTAGGCGTATTTTTGTTCCATATCGAACAAGTTGGCCTCGTGAGGACCAATGGCGCGGTCACCCACGCAATCAGAAACCACCAAAGGACGAAAGCCCAATTGCATGGCATCCACCACCGAAGCACGCACACAACCACTGGTCACAGCACCGGCCACTACCAACGTTTGTACACCGCGTTGGGTTAACCAAGCCGCAAGCGAGGTGCCAAAGAAAGCAGAAGGCACGGTTTTACGTACTACTAGCTCGCCTGCTGCGGGTGTTAGCTCTGGCACGATCTGGCTGTTGTGTGAGTCTTCGAGCAAACTCAACATGCTGGGCACTTTGATGGTGAAGATATTGTTGTCGGATTGGTCGTCAGCAAACACAATGCGAGTATGGGCTACCGGCCAACCTTTTTCACGGGCTAAGGCCAAGAGCTCTTGCGTGTTGTCAATGGCGTTAGGGATATTGCCACCACCAAAAACCTCGGGGTCAGCAAAGCCATTGACCAAATCAATAATTAATAACCCATACGGCGCCACTGGCTCCAGTTGGGCGCCAAAGCCTTGTTTAGCGTAAACCGCATTTTCACTCATGGGTGTCTCCATCTAAAACACGTCCTTCTTGAACCACACACTCATCATCTAAATAGACATTGCAGCGGCGTAAAGGAATATCAATATGGCAGGCGGTGGTGCGATCGCCACCGGCTTCGTTGTTGGGCCCTAAAGAAAAGAGAAAGTTACCCTCAAAGGCACGCGCATCCATACCAATGGTTTGCTCTTTGTCGTAGTGATCTAAGGTAGACCAGTGGGCGCGTGGCTGCAAGCCCCAACCAATGTGTGAAATGGCATAGCCTTCGGGATCATTAAAGCTTTGCATGTACTCGTCAAGCAATTCCGCATCAATGCCGCCTTCGATTTTGATGGCATAGCCATTTTCTACGGTTAGGGTGATGGGCTCAGACACGTATTTTTTCTGGGGTAATAAAATATCGCCTTTATCAATCACAATGGTACCGCTAGCGCCGCCTTCGTTAGGCCACGTTAAAACAAAACCACTAGGCCAGTGATCCCAGCGGCCAGGCTCATCCACAAAGCCATATTCACTAATAGCGGGGAACTCACCAATGGGGCAGTGCAGATGGGTGCCTGCTGCCGAGCT
>CANROS010000025.1 GCA_947632305.1 uncultured Paenalcaligenes sp.
GTCGCGTCTGTTCTACTTGTTGTTGCATCATCCGTAACCAATGCTTGTTATCGGTGGCAGAGGTGGGTTGCTGAGCGCAGCGTGCTGCAATGTAGTGTTCGCTGAGATCAAAATCAGCTAGGGTTTGGGTGGGAATGTAGACGCGATCTTTTTCCCAGTCTAGAGCAATGTCTTGCCAGAAGTTGGTGAGTTGTAATCCGGTGCAAATCGCATCCGACATGATCAAACTGTCTGGACGTAGCTCATTATACAAATGTAAAAGAATGCGTCCTACTGGATTGGCGGAATGGGTGCAATAATAGTAGATGGCCTCGTAGTTAGCGTGTCGAGTGACGGTCACGTCTTGTTCAAAGGCGGTAAGCAAATCGGCAAACAGAGCAATAGGTAGCTGGTGTTGAGCAATAACAGGAGCTAGCGGTGTGAAGATAGCTGCGCGAGCGTCATCAGCGGCCAACTGTAGTTGGCCTGATTCAATTTGGTGTAATGCCTCACGGTAACCTTGCAGTTGTGCTAAGCGCCAAGTAGGGCTGTGATCGCCTTCATCGGCAATGTCATCAGCACTACGTGAAAACCAATAAATATGTTGTATGGGTTGACGTAGCCGCTTGGGCAGTAGCACCGAGGCTACGGGAAAGTTTTCATAATGATCGACTGACATAGCTGCAAGTATAAAACACCATTGCGTAAAGTGTTTGATCTACGCTTAAATGAGAGCATTATATCTTTAGTAGTTAGGCGTTTTTTAATTTCAGGTAGTTTCATGCCCCGTCCTATAGCTGTTCACGTTTCCATTCCTGCTATGCAGCATAATTTGGCGCAAATACGCACTGCTCTAGCACATCAAACCTCTCCATTAGGGCGCACTAGCCCAAAGATTTGGGCTGTAATCAAGGCCAATGCCTATGGGCACGGTATTGAGGTGGCTGTACAGGGTTTTGCGCAGGCGGATGGTTTAGCGTTATTGGATTTAAACGAGGCAGTTCGTTGCCGAGAGCTGGGTTGGCATAAACCTTTGATGCTGCTAGAGGGTTTTTTTAGTGCTGCCGATTTATCATTAGTCGATCAGTATCAAATGACTACCGTCGTACACTGTCAAGAGCAGTTGGTGGTATTGGAATCCATGATCGATCAGCTGCAGCATCCGCTGAATGTGATGGCCAAAATTAATACTGGCATGAACCGTTTGGGCTTTGCGCCAGAGCAGTTCGAAGCGGCATTTGAACGCTTAAAACAATGGCAAGCCCAAGGTTACATAGCACACTTAGGTAAAATGACACACTTTGCCCGTGCGGATGATGACCCCAGTATTACGTATCAGCAACTGCAATGCTTTAATCAATATACCTCTCATTTAGCGGGCATGATTAGTGTGTGTAACTCTGCTGGTACCCTAACAGCCAGTTTGCAGCAACATTTGCCCAGTCAGTTTGAGCAGTGGGTTCGCCCGGGGATTTGTCTGTACGGGGCGTCTCCCTTTGTGGCGGTAGCGGCAACTGAGCTCGGTTTGCAGCCAGCGCAAACCTTGATGGCTGAAATTATCAGTGTACGCGACCTAGGAGCGCACCAAGGCGTAGGTTATGGCCATAGTTTTATCAGCGAGCAGCCTATGCGGCTGGGTGTGGTTGCGTGTGGTTATGCGGATGGTTATCCTCGTCATGCGCCCACGGGCACGCCCATTTGGGTCGAGGGCAAACCCTCGCGCTTGGTGGGGCGAGTCTCTATGGATATGTTGATGGTAGATTTAACGGAGCTACCGGATGCGGTAGTCGGCTCTAAGGTTGTATTGTGGGGGCAGGGCGGCCCTTCTGTGGATGAGGTGGCTCTGATTGCTGGCACTATCGGTTATGAGTTAGTCTGTGCGGTAGCACCTCGGGTCCCAAGGATCGTACTTGAAAAGTAGGAATATAAATGAAAAATAAATGTGTTTTAGTGACAGGGGCCACCAAAGGCATTGGCTGGGCAATTAGCCAACATCTGTCGGATTTAGGCGCACATGTGGTGGGCTTGGCCCGCAACACCCAAGACATTGATTTTCCAGGGTACTTGTATGCCTGTGATTTGGCCAACGCTGGGGAAAGCGAAGAGGTCTTGCGCATGTTACGAGAAAAATACCCGGTGGATGCTGTGGTCAATAATGTGGGCTCTGTGATGCCTCAACCTTTAGGCGAAGTGGACCTGGACGTCTTGTACGAAGTCTTTGATTTGAACGTGCGGGTGGCGGTGCAGGTCGCACAAACGTTTATCCCGTCTATGAAGGCGCGCCAAGAAGGACGCATTATTAATATATCCAGTCGAGCCGCTCACGGCGCTTATGATCGGACCAGCTACGCTGCTGCCAAAAGCGCCTTATTAGGTTGTACGAATACCTGGGCCCTAGAGCTTGCTCCCTATGGCATTACTGTCAACGCCATTTCTCCTGGGGCTACCGAAACAGCGTTGTTTAGGCAAAGCTGTCCCGAGCGTAGCGAGGACGAGCTACGACTCTTAAAAAGCATCCCTATGGGGCGCTTTGCTCAAACAGACGAAATCGCCTCAGCGGTGGCTTTTTTACTGAGTGATGCGGCTGGCTATATTACTGGTCAAGAGCTGATCATTGATGGCGGTAGCAGCCTCACAGGTCGTTAGTCGTATGGTGACTCGTAAAACCACTAAGAAAGCCAAAACCGCTTTTGTCTGTTCCGAGTGTGGCGCGGATAGTCCACGTTGGGAGGGGCGTTGCTCACAGTGCCACCAATGGAATACCATGCAGGAAATTGTCGTCGAGCCAGCGGCACCAGCGGGGGCAAGCAACCGCTACGAGTCTTTGGGTGGGGCTACGCCGGTACAAAGCTTGGCCGATGTGCAGGCCCGCGAATTACCTCGTCAGCCTACAGGCTTGGCGGAGTTAGACCGCGCCTTAGGCGGGGGTATGGTGGACGGAGGGGTGATTTTGATAGGGGGCGATCCCGGCGTTGGTAAGTCCACCCTATTATTACAGGCCATGTCGGCCTTAGCCAGCACGGTGCCTGTTTTGTACGTCACAGGAGAGGAGTCTGCAGAGCAAGTCGCGTTGCGCGCTCGTCGTTTAGATCTACCTACCTTAGGCGTAGATCTACTCGCTGAAATTCAACTAGAGCATATCACCCGGGTCCTCTTAGAGCGTAAACCCAAGGTTGCCGTCATTGATTCCATTCAAACCTTGTATTCTGCTCAGCTTAGCGCTGCCCCAGGTTCTGTTTCCCAAGTACGTGAATGCGCAGCGCAACTGACCCGTTTGGCTAAGCAGCATGGGATCGCCATGGTTTTAATTGGGCACGTGACCAAGGACGGCTCTTTAGCCGGTCCGCGAGTTTTAGAGCATATCGTGGATACGGTGTTGTATTTCGAGGGCGATCCTCAATCTTCTTATCGGTTGATCCGAGCCTTTAAAAACCGCTTTGGAGCGGTAAATGAGCTGGGCGTGTTTGCGATGACTGATAAAGGCTTGCGGGGTGTCACGAATCCTTCTGCTTTATTTTTGTCTCGTCATCAGCAGCAGGTAGCCGGTTCGTGTGTCATGGCCACCCAAGAAGGCACCCGTCCTTTGCTGGTGGAAATACAAGCTCTGGTCGATACCGCGCATGTCCCTAATCCGCGACGTTTATCCGTAGGCCTAGAGGGGGCGCGTTTGTCGATGTTATTGGCGGTGATGAATCGACATGCGGGCCTTGTCACCTATGATCAAGACGTTTTTGTTAATGCCGTCGGAGGGGTGCGTATTACTGAGCCAGCCTCAGATTTAGCGGTGCTGTTGGCTATTATGTCGTCACTAAACGATCGCCCTTTGCCTAAAGGGTTGGTCGTCTTTGGCGAAGTCGGCCTTGCTGGAGAAATTCGCCCCGCACCGCGAGGCCAAGAGCGCTTGCGCGAGGCGGCTAAATTAGGGTTTTCTATAGCCTTGATTCCCAAGGCCAATGCACCTAAGCAGCCCATTGAGGGGCTAGAGGTCTGGGCGGTGGATCGCATTGAGGAAGCCGTGGATTACCTACGGTCAAAATAAACGACTATGTCTGATATCCTAATACGCACCTTGGATGCGCTAGGCATTCGTTATGATGCCGCCACATTACAGGCGCCAAGCTTACAATTATTTGACCCGGTTTCTCCAGAGTTGCAGGCAAAACCCGTGACGCAGGGAGGGCGGAATGCGGCTTGGTTTGTGAGCGTCGAGGGCGAACCCGCCGTCTTGCGCCATTACAAGCGTGGCGGCCTAATTGCTAAATGGGTTAAAGATAGCTATTTTTGGCTGGGAGCAGAGCGGACGCGGTCGTGGTCAGAGTTTATGATTTTGTTGCATCTGTACAACGCTGGGGTGCCGGTGCCCAAGCCTATAGCGGCTTGGCAGCAGCGACAGTTTTGGCGCTATAAAGCCGCCATACTGATAGCTCGTATTCCCCGCGCTTTGCCTATTGCTCATCAATTAGAAAAAACCTCCGCAAAAGCCGTTGCGTTTGCTGTTAAACAAATGCATGATGCCGGAGTGTGGCATGCGGACTTAAATGTTTTTAACATTCTTCAAGGCGAGCAGGGCCGCATCTATTTAATTGATTTTGATCGGGCGCGTCGGCTAAATGTTGTGGATAGTAAGCATCGCCAAAATAACGTGTTGCGTCTACGTCGCTCCTTGATTAAGGTGCAGGGCACCCAGGGGCAACAATGGTATGAGCAATTTTATTTTGCCTATCAGCAACTTCATCAAGCCTAGTCCTACTTTTTGGCATTTTTTAAAATGCCCACTCGCCTTTTGGTTTTCCATGTTTTATTAAAAGGGGTTCTCTATTATGAACTTCGGCTTAGCCAAACAATTTTTTGTGGGGGCAGCAATCACTGCTGCTTTTTCTGCAACTCAGGCGCAGGAAAACGTTGTTAACGTTTACAACTGGGCGGAATATACAGCTCCTGATACGATTTCAGGCTTTGAGGCAGCTACAGGCATCAAGGCTCGCTATGACACCTTTGATAGCAATGACACATTGCAAGCTAAATTGCTCACCGGAAAGTCTGGCTATGATGTGGTGGTGCCTTCTACGCACTACGCCGCGCGTCAAATCGAAGGGGGGCTGTTTCAAAAGCTTGATAAATCCAAGATCCCTAATTGGGAGCATTTAGATCCGGATATTATGGCCATTTTGGCCGAGGTGGATCCTGACAATGAATACCTTATCCCCTGGGGGTATGGTACGAACGGTCTGGGCTTTAATGTGACCCGAGCTAAAGAAGTCTTTGGTGAAGACGTGGATTTGGCCGATTGGGACTTATTGTTCAAACCTGAAAATGCAGAAAAGATGAAAAGCTGTGGCATCTCTATGTTAGACGAGGCGGCACAGGTATTTCCGGCGGTGTTGCACTACATGGGCAAAGACCCGAACAGCTCTAATGCAGATGACTACAAAGCCGCCTTAGATTTATTAAAAACAATTCGTCCGCATATCCGTCAATTTAGCTCTTCTGGTTACATTGATGAGTTAGCGGCTGGCGATTTATGTATGGTCTATGGGTTCTCTGGCGATGTGATGATCTCCGCCCATCGTGCTAAGCAGGCCAACAAAGACTACGTTGTGGATTACTTTATCCCTGCGGGCGGCGCCCCGGCTTGGTTTGATACGATGGCTATTCCTAAAGGCGCGTCCCACGTAGAAGCCGCTCACGAGTTCATTAATTATATTGAAACACCAGAGGTGCATGCGGCTATTACGAACACCATGTTTTTCCCCAATGCGAATAAAACAGCCCGTGATTTTGTCATACCTGAAGTGGCCAATAATCCGATGATTTATCCGCCAGCAGAGGTGGCTAAAACATTGTATGTAATTAAACCCCAGCCTCTCAATATTCAGCGATTACAAACTCGTATGTGGTCTGAGCTCAAGTCTGGGCGTTAGTTTTTACCTTCTTTTAAAATTTAGGGTAAATGAATGGTTGAAAATCGTTCGGCCACCTCCTCTTGGGCAGGTGTGGAAGATGAATTTGTTCGTGTGGAAAACGTCGTTAAGATCTTTGGCGATACGGTGGCGGTTAAGTCAGTCAATTTATCAGTACGACGCCATGAGTTTTTTGCTTTGTTAGGCAGCTCAGGCTCGGGTAAATCCACCTTGTTGCGTATGCTCTCTGGGTTTGAAGAGGCTACCTCAGGCCGTATTTATTTAGATAATGAAGACATCACTGATTTGCCGCCATATAAACGGCCCATTAATATGATGTTTCAGTCCTATGCCTTGTTTCCGCATATGACCGTAGAAGCTAACGTGGCGTTTGGGTTAAAGCAAGAGGGCGTGGCAGCGAATGAGATCCATGAGCGTGTTTTTGAGGCTTTGGATCTGGTGCAGATGGCGGGTTTTGCTCGCCGCAAGCCTAGCCAGCTTTCTGGCGGTCAACAACAACGGGTGGCTTTGGCACGTAGTTTGGTAAAGCGTCCCAAGCTTTTGCTCTTGGACGAGCCTATGTCAGCCTTAGACAAGCAGATTCGTCAAAAAACCCAAGTGGAACTGGTTAAAATTTTGGAACAGGTTGGGGTCACCTGCATTATGGTGACGCATGACCAAGAGGAAGCCATGACCATGGCCGATCGTATAGCGGTCATGACGGGCGGGCAAATCGTTCAGTTGGGCACGCCTTACGATGTTTATGCCTTTCCTAATTCACGTTTTGTCGCCAGTTTCATTGGTTCCACCAACTTATTTACGGGTGAGATTGTGGTGGACGAGGCCGACCAAGTGGAAATCCACAGTGAGGACTTACCCGTGAATTTGCATGTGGATCATGGGGTCAGCGAGCCACTAGGGATGGAAGTGCACGTTTCTATCCGTCCTGAAGCTATTCATGTTAGCCATACGAGGCCTACTCAAGAGAAAAACTGGGGGCGTGGCCAAGTGACCCACGTAGCATGGATGGGCAGCTTTGTACGTTATCAAATTCGTTTAGACAGCGGCATGTTGATGGAAGCCAACATCCCTAGCATGGTGCTCACCCAAGCCGATGCCCCTGAGGTCGAAGATGAGGTGTATGTGTCTTGGTCGGACGATAGTGCAACGGTATTAGCCTCATGAAAAAGTTCAAACTGTCTAATTTAAAACCATCGGGGCGCAGTCTAATTATTGCTGCCCCGTTTGCTTGGTTATTGATTTTTCTGTTTGTGCCCTTTTTGCTGGTTTTTAAAATCAGTTTTGCGGATCTGCAGTTTGGGGTGCCCCCGTACACGTCTTTGATTGATTACCGTGATGAGACGTTAAATCTAATGCTGCACTTGCGTGGCTATATTTTATTAGTTAGTGATAACTTATATTTAGCCACCTACCTAAGCTCCGTCAAGATGGCCCTGATTACTACCGTGATTTGTGCGCTGATTGGCTACCCCATGGCGTATTACATTGCTCGGTCTAATCCGGCTACGCGTAATCTTTTGCTGTTAGCCGTGATTCTGCCTTTTTGGACCTCATTGCTATTACGAGTCTATGCGTGGGTGGGTATTTTACGTAATGATGGGATTTTAAATTCTTTGTTGTTATGGCTAGGTGTTATTGATGCACCTTTAGAAATTTACCGCACTGATTTGGCCGTCTATATCGGGCTAGTCTATGCCTATTTGCCCTTTTTTATTTTGCCCTTGTATGCCAGCTTAGTGAAGCTGGATACGCGCTTACTGGAGGCGGCGTATGATTTGGGTGCGCGTCCTTTTGCCGCGTTTAGACAAATTACTTTGCCTTTGTCGATGCCTGGAGTCATAGCAGGAGCCATGTTGGTGTTTATTCCAGCAGTAGGGGAATACGTGGTGCCAGAGATGTTAGGTGGGGCAAATACGCTGATGATGGGACGAGTCATGTGGAATGAGTTCTTTAATAATGCCGACTGGCCAATGGCGGCGGCCGTCACGTGTGTGATGGTGGTTTTATTAATCGTGCCCTTGATCTTTTTCCAATACAGTCAGGTCAAGCACTTGCATACTTCTAAAAAGGGTTGAGTATGTTGAAAGCAAATCCTTATTGGCGTGCAATTAGTCTAAGCGTGGGTTTTGGTTTTTTGTATTTACCCATCGTTTTTTTAGTGGTGTTTTCCTTTAATGATTCCGCCATTATGACCTCTTGGTCAGGCTTTTCCTTGCGTTGGTATCAGTCTTTGTTTGCTGATCAAACCTTGTTAAATGCTGCAAAACTGTCATTTTTGATTGCAGCGTTGACTGCTACTACCGCGGTGGCTATTGGCACGTGGGCGGCCTATGTGTTGTCGCGTATGGGTAGGTTTAAAGGTTTTACTTTGTATGTGGGAATGCTCAGTGCTCCTTTGGTGATCCCCGAGGTGGTTTTAGGTATTTCTTTACTCTTGATGTTTGTAGAGATGTCTAAGGTTTTTGGCTGGCCTGACGGTAATGGTATCTTTACTATTTGGGTAGGGCATGTGGTGTTGTGTGTGGCCTATGTGGCGGTGGTAATCCAAGCCCGGATCCGAGACTTTGATAAATCCCTCGAGGAAGCCGCTTTAGACTTAGGTGCCACACCTATTAAAGTTTTCTTTAGCATTACCTTGCCTTTAATTGCCCCGGCCTTAATGGCAGCTTGGTTGTTGGCCTTTACCTTGTCATTAGATGACGTGGTCATTGCCTCCTTCTTATCTGGGCCAGGCTACACCACTTTACCGGTAGAGGTGTTTTCTAGAGTGCGTTTAGGGTTAAAGCCAGAAATTAACGCCTTAGCTACCTTGTTTATTTTTGCGGTTGGTTTGTTTGTTATAGTAGCTAGTCGCTTGCAAAAAGCGGATCGATAAACTTTTTACACAGCCGTTTAAAGCGGCTGTTTTTTATTATGGTCAAAATTTACGGTTTAAAAAACTGCAGCACTTGTAAAAATGCCATGAAGTGGTTGGATGAACACCAAGTGGCTTATGAGTTCAGTGATTACAGAGCCAATCCTATTGAGCCAGCCACCCTAATAGAGTGGGCGCAAGCCGTAGGAGGCTGGCCAAAACTAGTGAACCGTGCTTCGCCGAGTTGGCGTAATTTGCCCGATTCAAGTAAATCACCAGAAAGTGATCAAGATTGGCTACAATTAATTGCTGAATCCCCAACTTTAGTACGTCGCCCCGTAACCGTAGATGACCAGAGTGTCTCTGTGGGGTTTAAGGCGGATGCGTACGCAGAGCGTTTTGCTTAATTTATTATGTACTCTCAAGACCAGTTAAAACATCAAGTTGCCGCTGCTGCGGTTGATTTTTTAGTCCCCAAGCTTACATCTGATACTATTTTAGGTATTGGTACTGGCTCCACCGTGGATATTTTTATTGATACGCTGGCGCAGCACAAGCACTTGTTTAAAGCCGTGGCCTCTAGCTCCGAGCGTTCCACTTTGCGTTTGCAGCAACACGGTATTCAGGTGCTCGATCTAAACCAAATCCAAAGCATGGAATGGTATGTAGACGGTGCTGATGAAATTGATCAGCTGTTGCATATGACCAAAGGGGGTGGAGGGGCGCTGACTCGTGAAAAAATTGTGGCCTCAGTCGCCAAGCAGTTTTTATGCATTGTGGACGAAAGCAAAGTGGTGCCGCAACTCGGAGCCTTCCCTTTGCCCATCGAGGTGATCCCTATGGCCAGACAAGTGGTCAGTCGTCGTTTACAAGAGCTAGGTGGCGATGTAGTGTGGCGCCAAGGGTTTGTGACGGATAATGGGAATGACATTATTGATATACATGGGCTAAGCATCTCAAACCCTGCTCAACTGGAGTCATTAATTAATGATATTCCTGGGGTGGTGTGTTGTGGCTTGTTCGCCTTAACCGGTGCCTCGGTGGCCTTAGTAGCGGGTCAAAAGGGCGTCACTACTTTGTCATAGTGGCGTAGTATAGTATGGGTAGCCCCTTTTTTTAGTGATCTTTTGCGTACACGTAGGCTTTTATGATTGAACATACAAATAAACAGTTTCATACCGAACTTGAAGCCACTCGTTCTTTGTTTTTGCAAATGGGTGGATTGGTGTCTTCTATGGTTGAGCAGGCCATGGAGGCCTTGTTTAGCGGAGACCTTAAGCTAGTTGATTCGGTGCGCGAGCTCGAAGACGAGGTGAACAGCCTAGAGGTCGAAATTGACGAGCGCATCACTTATATTATTGCGCGCAATCAGCCTACCGCCATTGATTTACGTACTTTGCTTTCTATCTCTAAAATGCTGACTGACCTAGAGCGTTGTGGGGACGAGGCCGAGCGCATCGCTAAAATGGCACGGCGTTTGCACGAAGCCGATTCTGGTTACGAGCCGGTCGTAGAATTACGTCACATGAGCAACTCAGTGGTTGGCATGATTAATCAGTCTTTAGACGCTTTTGCGCGCCAAGACATGGTGATAGCGGCCGAAGTGGTCCGACGTGATAAAGATGTAGACAAGGAATGGAAAGGTTCTTTACGTCATGTTATTACTTACATGATCGAAGACCCACGCACGATTTCTCGCTCTATAGATTTAATTTTTATAGCCCGAGCCCTTGAACGCATGGGTGATCACGCTAAAAACATGGCCGAGCGCGTTATCTATATGGTACTAGGAGACGACGTTCGTCATACCGGCATGAAAAATACAGTACGTACTGCTTTGGGTAAAGATGTAGAGTTCGACGAAGAGGCTAAATAACACGAATCGGGGGCCACTTTAAGGCCCCCGATCTTAGTGGGCTGGTCTTACAGGCTGGGTGGTACGAAGCCTTGGGCTTCTACGTCTTGATCTTCAAACAGGTATTGCTTCATTTGTTCGGCAAGGTATTTACGTGAACGAGAATCCGCTAGATTTAAGCGGTTTTCGTTGACGATGCGAGTTTGAATCTGGACCCAGTTACTCCACGCTTCTTTAGAAACGGATTGCCAAATTTTGGTACCCAATTCGCCAGGATAAGGCGGAAACTCTAAGCCTTCAGCCTCTTTGTTTAATTTGACGCATTGCACCATTCTGCTCATATTACACCTATATAAAAAATAATGATTCGCACCATTGTAGTAGAGGATGCGAGCATCGTCTAAGATCTCATGCGATTATTATGTGTTTAGAGTTTCTTGATAAAAACCAAACTGTTACGGGCGCGATTGTAGTGGGCTTGTTTGGCTTTGGGCAGGTTGGTGACGGACCCTTGGACAAAGCCACGTTTAATAAACCAATGTGAGGTTCTGGTGGTTAGGACAAATAAATGGGTAGCCCCTAAGGTGCGGGCGCGGCTTTCTGCATGACGTAACAAGAGCTCACCTTCGCCTTCACCTTGCCATTCCGATTGGACAATTAGGCAGGCCATTTCTACCATACCTTCACTAAGATAAGGGGTAACAGAGACGCAGCCATAGATAATGCCATCGTGCTCTAGGACCGTAAACCCTTCGACTTCACGCTCTACAATGGCACGGCCGCGTGGCACCAAGGTACCGTCGGCTTCTAGCGGTTCTATAAGCTGTAAAATAGCACCCACATCGTCCAGCGTAGCCGGGCGTAGATCATCTAATTTGTCTTCGACTACCATGGTGCCCACACCGTCATGGGTGAAAATCTCAAGTAAAATGCTTCCATCCGGCGCGTAAGGTACCAAGTGCGCACGTGGTACGCCACGTTTAACGGCTTGGGAAGCGCTTTCAACAAATAAAGAGGCGTCTTCATCAAGCGTGCCAGAGGCCAGTAGTTTATCTGCTTCTAGACGGGCTAGTTCACCGGCAATTTCCTCTTTGTCTGCGCCCACCGTTAGTGCATTAGGCGTTAAATAGATCAGTTTTTCTGCACGTAGAGCAACTGCGGTGCTTAGGGCGAGTTCTTCCATGGCTAAATTAAACGCTTCTCCTGTGGGCGAAAAACCTAAAGGAGAAAGCAGTACAATGGCTTCTTGCTCTAAAGAGCGTAAAATAGAGTTGGTGTCTATTTTTCGTACTGCCCCAGCATGCTGGAAATCGACCCCATCAATAATCCCCATGGGTCTGGCTGTGACAAAGTTGCCAGAAATCACGCGAATTTGTGCGTGTGACATAGGGGTGTTGGGTAAACCTTGACTAAACGCAGCCTCAATATCCAAACGTATCTCACCGGCGGCTTCTTTGACGCACTCTAGGGCAGCGGCGCTGGTGGGCTCATTGCGACGACCAAAGCTTAGGTCATAGCCTTTTAGGCGTAGTTGTTCGTTGACCTGTGGCCTAGAACCATGGACTAAGACCAGCTTAATCCCAAGAGCAGACAGTAAAGATAAATCAGGAATGAGAGTGCTAAGCACCCCATCACGAATTAACTCGCCACCAAAGCCAATCACAAAGGTCTTGCCTCTGAATCGATGCACATACGGTGCCACCTCGCGGAACCAGCGTACAAATTGGGCGGCAGCATATTCAGGAGCATCTAAGGCTGAGAGGGTATCAAGATCGGGTTGGCTCATAATGATGTGTGTTGAATAGGGGTGAACAAAGACAAAACCAAAATTATAATGATGGACTGACTACGATAAAACGAATTTCATGCTTAAGACAGAACACTCGACAGAACCTTTTCCTTTTCCAGATATTACGTATCCAGAAGACCTGCCGGTTAGTGCTAGACGCGCCGAAATTGCTAAAGCCATACTAGACCATCAAGTGGTTATTGTAAGCGGTGAAACGGGATCTGGAAAAACCACGCAGCTTCCTAAAATATGTTTAGAGCTAGGGCGTGGCCGTAAAAAAATGATTGGGCATACCCAGCCACGTCGTATTGCAGCCACTTCTGTTGCTCAGCGTATTGCCGAAGAACTAAAAACCGATATTGGGGAGTGGGTAGGTTATCAAATTCGTTTTACCGATAAAACCAGCCCACATTCAGCAGTGAAGCTGATGACGGATGGGATTTTATTGGCAGAAACGCAGCGCGATCCTCTGCTGCGTGCTTATGACACCATCATTATTGATGAGGCCCATGAACGCAGCTTGAATATTGACTTTTTATTGGGGTTTTTACGACAACTGCTAGTAAAACGTAAAGACCTAAAAGTCATTATCACCTCGGCAACCATTGATGCAGCGCAGTTTGCACAGCATTTTGCCATAGACGGCAAGCCCGCACCGGTTATCGAGGTTTCAGGACGGTTATATCCTGTTGAAATTCGTTATAGACCTATTTTAACGGATAAGGTCGATTCAGGTGGTAGTAAAAAAGCAGAAAACGAAGAGCGGGATCTGAATGATGGCATTATTGACGCGGTGCATGAGTGCCAGCGTGCCGGCAGCGGTGATATTTTGGTTTTTTTGCCGGGTGAACGAGAGATCCGCGAAGCGACGGATGCTTTGCGTAAACAAAACTTAATTGGGACAGAGATCCTACCTTTATATGCACGCTTAAGCCACGCTGAGCAAGCTCGTATTTTTAAGCCCCAAGGCAATGCGCGTCGAGTCGTTTTAGCGACTAACGTCGCTGAAACGTCGTTGACAGTGCCAGGCATTCGCTATGTGATTGATAGTGGGTTGGCGCGTATTAAACGGTATTCGTGGCGCAATAAAGTCGAGCAACTACGGATCGAAGCCATTAGCCAAGCTTCAGCCAGTCAGCGTGCAGGCCGTTGTGGCCGCGTGGGGCCGGGTGTGTGTATTCGACTCTATGATGAAGCCGAGTTTAAGCTGCGTCCTGAGTTCACTGATCCGGAAATTTTGCGTTCTTCGTTAGCGGGCGTCATCTTGCGGATGAAAGCCTTACGACTGAATGACATCGAGACTTTTCCTTTTGTGGATGTGCCGTCAGGCCGAGCAGTGGCGGATGGGTATCAGTTGCTGCAAGAAATTGGTGCTTTAGACGAAGCGCGTGCTTTAACACCAATCGGGCGAGAGGTCTCGCGTTTACCGGTGGATCCTCGTATTGCACGCATGATTCTAGCCGCTAGAGATCAACAATGCTTAAACGAAATGCTCATTATTGCTGCCGCTTTGTCGGTACAAGACCCCCGAGAGCGCCCCTTGGAAAGCCGAGAGGCCGCTGAGCGGGCTCATCAGGTGTTCATAGAGGCACAGTCTGAGTTTCTATCTTTTATTAAAATGTGGCAGTGGTATGCCGAACAGGTTAAAAGCCGTTTATCTCAACGTAAATTAGCCGCTACCTTGAAAGAACGTTTTTTATCACCCATGCGTTTTAGAGAGTGGCGTGAGGTGCATAAGCAATTACTCACCTTAGTTCGAGAGCAAAAATGGCGTTTAAATGAGACCGAGGCCACATATGAACAAATTCATTTGTGTTTACTAACGGGCTTAGTGGGCAATATTGGTCATAAAGCCGAAGAAGGCTACGTGTATCAAGGCACTCGAGATATACGCTTTTATTTGCATCCTGGTTCTACCTTAGGGAAAAAGGCTGGGCGCTGGGTGTTGGCGGCAGAGCTAGTGGAAACCACGCGTTTGTATGCACGCTGTCTGGCCCGTATTGAACCGGTTTGGATTGAGCGCGTAGCCGATCATCTTTTAAAAAGAACGTGGTCTGATGCGCGCTGGGAAAAGCGTGCGGGTCGTGTGGTGGCAAATGAAAAAGCAACCCTGTATGGCTTGACTATCTATAGCGGGCGTCGTGTTCATTATGGGCGAATTAATCCTACGGAAGCGCGTGAGATTTTTATCCGTGATGGCTTGGTGGCCTCTGAGGTCCAGTCCAGCTTGCCCTTTATTAAACAGAATCAGCAGCAAATAGAAGCCATTGAAAAACTAGAACATCGTGCACGTCGTCCAGATATTTTGGTCGATGATGCACTTATTTATGCGTTTTATGATCGCCTGATTCCCGCTGATATTTATCAGACTGCGACTTTGGAGCGTTGGTTTAAAAAGCTGCCTAAGGTCAAAGCGGATGCGTTGTTTTTGAGCCGAGAGCAACTGATGCAGCACGAGGCGGCGGGTGTCACGACGGATGTGTTCCCGCGTAGCTTGGATTGGAAAGGGGTGAAGCTTAAAGCCGACTATCATTTTGAGCCTGGGTCCATACGAGATGGCTTAACAGTGACGGTCCCTTTGTATCATCTTAATCAGATTGATGCTGAGCGTGCGCAGTGGTTGGTGCCGGGTATGCTTAAAGAAAAAGTCCAGCATTTATTGCGCTCTTTGCCGCAGCGTTTACGCCGTAGCTGTGTGCCTATTCCTGACTATGCTGAGGCATTTCATCAGCGCTGGTTTGAGCAAGCCCAGCTGCCTATTAAAAGTTTAATTGAAGCTTTAATAGAAGACGTGTGGCAGCAAAAACGGGTGCGTTTGCAGCCCACAGACTTTAAGTTAGAAAGCTTACCGCCTCATCTGTTAATGAATTTCAAAGTGATTGATGAGCACGGTCGTATGCTGTCAGGTGGGCGCAATTTGGATAAGCTCAAAGCCGAGCATGGTAAGGCGGCCCAAGAGTCTTTTCAAGAGGTGGCCGTTAAGGATAAGTCGGTGGCTAAGGCTTTAGATCACGATCAGATCACCAGCTGGTCTTTTGGTGAGCTGCCAGAGATCCTTGAGATTCGTCGTAAAGGCCAGGCGGTGGTGGGGTATCCTGCTTTGGTGGATAAAGGCGATTATTGCGAGCTGGATGTATTTGATGATCAGCTGGTGGCACTTAAACAGCATAAAGTGGGTTTGCGTAAGTTGTTTAAACTGAGCTTGCGCGATACGGTGCGTTTCCAGGAAAAAAACATGCCCGACTTCACGCGCATGGCCATGTTATACATGAATCTTGGCACTCAGGACGAACTGCGTCAGCAAATTGTAGATGCGGCCATAGATCAAACTTGCTTAGCAGAGCCGTGGCCGACCAACGCCGCGCAGTTCGAGCAAAGAGTAGAGTTAGCCCGCCAACGTTTTGGATTAATTGCCCAAGAAATAGCAAAGCAGGTTTATCTTATTTTGCAAACGTGGACTGAGCTAATGCGTAAATTGGTTAGCTTTAAAGCGCAAACTCAGGCGTATGAAGATATTCAAGCACAACAAGCCCGTTTAATGCACAAGCGGTTTATTCTAGAAACAGACCCTCAGCACCTACATCATTATCCGCGCTATTTAAAAGCCGCTCAGGTGCGCTTAGATAAATTACGTACTGATCCAGGTCGAGATCAACGTCTTTTAGGTGATATTTTGCCTTGGCAGACAAAGTATTTACGTGCCAAGATAGCCCTCAAAGGCGCAGAGGATCTTCAACTAGAGCAATTTGGCTGGATGCTAGAAGAACTGCGCGTCTCTTTATTTGCCCAAGAACTACGTACCCCCACGCCTATTTCAGTTAAACGCCTTGAACGTGCTTGGCACGCCATGCAGTACTAAAAGATAGAGTTAATTTATGAGCACCCCTTCCTTTGTGCACTTACGCAGCCATTCAGAGTTTTCTGTGGTCGATGGCATTACCCGTATTCCAGTGATGATCAACAAAGCCAAAGAGTTTCAACAGCCGGCTTTGGCACTGACTGACCTAGGTAACTTCTTTGGTTTAATTAAGTTCTATAAAGCGGCGCGTAAAAATGGCATTAAACCTATCGCTGGCAGTGATGTTTACTTAGAAAACGAACAAGATCGAGACAAACCTTTTAAGGTGGCTTTGTTGGCCATGAATCACCTAGGGTATTTATCTTTGTGTGATATTTTGACCAAAGCTTGGTTAGAAAATCAATACAAGGGACGTGGTGAGGTCAAGCGGGAATGGTTGTTGAATCAATCTGATTTGATTATGTTGTCGGGGGCTCATCAAGGGGATGTAGGCCAAGCCTTATTGTCAGGCAATCTAGAGCAGGCTTGGGCTTGGGCTAAACAATGGCAGGCTCATTACCCTGATCGTTATTTTATTGAGTTGCAACGAGCAGGCTTCGAAGAGGAAGAGCGCTATATTCAAGCGGCTTTGGCCTTGGCTCAAGACGTAGGCTTGCCAGTGGTTGCTACCCATCCTATCCAGTTTGCGAATCCAGAGGACTTTCGAGCACATGAGGTGCGTGTCTGTATTGCTGAAGGGGAGCAACTGGCCAATCCACGTCGAACTCGTAAATTTACACCCGAGCAATACTTTGTTAGTTCCGAGCACATGCAGCAGCGCTTTGCTGATATCCCTTCTGCTTTAACGAACACGGTAGAAATTGCTAAGCGTTGTAACCTAGAGCTAAAACTGGGCAAACCGCATTTGCCTGATTTTCCTACTCCAGAAGGGTTGGGCTTAGGTGACTTCCTTAGCCAAGAGGCCGAACGAGGCTTAGAAATACGATTAGAGCAGCTGTATGAAGATGCGGCCGAGCGGGATGCGGCTCGACCCAATTATCTAGAGCGCTTGCATTGGGAATGCAACACTATTATAGATATGGGTTTTCCCGGGTATTTCCTAATCGTTGCGGACTTTATTAATTGGGGCAAGGCCAATGGGGTGCCGGTAGGACCAGGTCGAGGATCGGGGGCGGGGTCTTTGGTGGCCTATAGTTTAGGGATTACAGATCTAGATCCCCTGCGCTATGACTTGTTGTTTGAGCGTTTTCTTAACCCTGAACGCGTATCTATGCCTGACTTTGATATTGATTTTTGTCAGGATAACCGCGAGCGGGTCATTGATTACGTTAAAGGCCAGTACGGTCGACAGGCCGTGAGCCAAATTGCTACCTTTGGTACCTTAGGAGCTAAAGCCGTTATTCGAGATGTAGGGCGAGTCTTAGAGCTGCCTTATGGTCTATGCGATGGCTTATCTAAATTGATCCCGTTTAGTCCTGCTGATCCATGGAGCCTAAGCCGTGCCTTAGCCGAAGAGCCGGCCTTTAAAGAGCGTTATGAAACAGACGAAGAGGTCAAAGCGCTGATTGACTTGGCCAAACCACTTGAGGGGCTAACCCGCAGTGTGGGTATGCACGCTGGGGGCGTATTAATTGCACCGGGTAAACTGATTGATTTTTGTCCCTTATACCGTCAACCGGGCGAGGATGCGAACGCTGTTTCACAGTACGACAAAGACGACGTAGAAGACGCCGGTTTAGTTAAGTTTGACTTTTTAGGGTTGCGTAACTTAACTATTTTGGACTGGGCTGTTAAATACGTGCGCCAATTTAACGAGGATCAAAAAGACTTTGACCTCATGGCGTTGCCACTAGATGACGCCAAGGCCTATAGCATTTTGTGCGAGGGTAACACCACAGCGGTGTTCCAGCTGGAGTCACGTGGCATGAAAGAGTTGTTGCGCAATTTACGCCCCAGCAACTTTGAAGACATTATTGCTATGCTAGCCTTATACCGCCCTGGCCCATTGGAATCCGGGATGGTGGTAGATTTTGTAAACCGTAAACATGGTCGAGCTGAAGTCGATTATTTTCACTCCGATCTAGAGTCGGTCTTGGAAAGCACCTATGGGGTTATTGTTTACCAAGAGCAGGTGATGCTGATTTCCCAGATTATTGGGGGCTACTCTCTAGGTGGAGCAGACTTATTACGTCGCGCCATGGGTAAGAAAAAACCCGAAGAAATGGCCATGCACCGCGAGATTTTTGAAAAAGGGGCGGTGGAAAAGGGCTACGACGGCGATCTGGCTGTCAAGCTATTTGACTTGATGGAAAAATTTGCTGGCTATGGTTTTAATAAAAGTCACTCTGCTGCGTATGCGCTGATTGCCTATCAAACCGCTTGGTTAAAAGCGTATCACCCCGCCGAGTTTCTGGCTGCTACGTTGTTATCTGACATGGATGACACCGACAAGATGCAAATTTTTTGGAAAGACGCATTGGCGAATGGGGTC
The DNA here is from genome assembly GCA_947632305.1 of uncultured Paenalcaligenes sp. Lineage (GTDB taxonomy): Bacteria > Pseudomonadota > Gammaproteobacteria > Burkholderiales > Burkholderiaceae_B > Paenalcaligenes. Next base: position 18,689 of record CANROS010000025.1, read on the forward strand.
GCTGTGCTGCCTCCTGATGTGAATGCTTCCGAATACCGTTTTATTCCAGTTAAAGACAGCTACAGTGCTCAAGGCAGGCCGCCGCGTACTATTCGTTATGGCTTGGGGGCGATTAAAGGGGCAGGAGAAGCCGCCATTCATGCTATTGTGGCGGCACGCAAAGCCGGTGGGATATTTAGTAGTTTGTTTGATTTTTGTAAACGAGTAGATCGCAGCACCTTAAATAGACGCACCCTAGAGGCCTTAATTAAAGCCGGCGCTTTTGACTCCTTAGCCGAAAACCGCGCCGCTTTGCTGGCTACCGTGGGTAAAGCCATGGAGGCGGCGAATCAAGTAGCGCGCAATGCACATCAAGTGTCCTTGTTTGACGATACCTCGGATGATTTGATTGAGTTAGAGCTAGAGCAAGTTCCCGAGTGGGATTTACAAACCAAATTACGCCAAGAAAAAACCGCGATGGGTTTTTATTTTAGTGGTCATTTGTTTGATGCCTGGCGTGATGAAGTGCGCCGTTTCGCGCCACGTCCTTTGGCTAGCTTAAGTCCATCGCGTGATTTGCAATGGTTTGCAGGGGTGCTCTCTGGAGTTAGGGTGCGTATGACGCGTCGGGGGCGTATGCTAATTGCGACCTTAGACGATGGCTCTGCGCAGGTAGAGGTCACCATTTTTAATGAGCTGTTCGAACTGAACCGTCAACGTCTTAAAGAAGATCAGCTCATTATTATTAAAGGCACCGTTAGTTTTGATGATTACTCGGGTGGCTTACGTGTTAGCGCTGATGAAATCTATGATTTGCAATTGGCCAGAGAGGCGCGAGCGCGTAGTTTGCAATTGCAGCTGACAGATCAACAATGTGACACCAAAACGCTGTATCAATTTTTAAATCCCTACAGAGCAGAGCCGGAAAATAACATTCCTGGGGTGGCGGTAGAGTTGCTTTTGGAAAACAGTCAATACGATTGTCAGGTGCGTTTGGGTTCAGAGTGGCGTGTGCGGCTGGCCGACACCCTGCTGGAGCAACTGGAGCAATGGTTGGGACAACATAAAGTCGAGATTGCTTATTAAATGCTGCTTTCTACCAAATTCATAAAATAATAGCCCTAGGACTCTAACTGAACATGCTGTCAGTCATTATTATTACTAAAAATGAAGAGGCTCATATTGTTGAGTGTTTACAGTCGGTGCAGTTTGCCGATGAGATTATTGTGTTGGATTCAGGTAGCACGGATCAAACACGAGAATTGGCTAGACAATATGGCGCTCAGGTACACCAAAGTACGGATTGGCCTGGCTTTGGGGCCCAGAAAAATAGAGCACTAGAGCTGGCCACTCAGGAGTGGGTGCTTTCCATTGATGCAGATGAACGGGTTCCAGCGGCGTTGGCGCAGGAAATTCAACAGTTGTTGCTTAACCCTCAGGCCGAGGCTTATACCGTCGCGCGTTTGTCTTGTTTTGCGGGTCGTTGGATTCGGCATAGCGGATGGTGGCCAGATCGTTTAGTGCGTTTATTTAAACGGGACTCTGGTCGTTTCAAGGATGTAAAAGTTCATGAGAGCGTGGTGGTGCAAGGGGCAGTGGCGGCATTAGGTGGCCATTTGCTGCATTATCCGTATGACAGCCTGGAAACCTTAATTAGTAAAACCAATCAATACTCCAGCGTGGCGGCTTTGATGCTGCATGAAAAAGGTAAAACCATTGGCATGCTAGGCATAGCTGGCAAAGCGTTTTGGACCTTCGTCCGTATTTATATTATTCGCCGTGGTTTTTTGGATGGTAAGGCAGGCTTTATTTTGGCCGGGGTTGCTGCCTCAGGCAGCTTTTTCCGGTATAGCAAACTGTGGCTATTAAATCGTAAAACGCAGTGGCGGCCGAAGCCGCCTCCAATGACTTAAATCCAGCGTCGTACCCAATAGACTAACAATCCCGCATATTCTTTAATAATAGAGCGGCTGGCATTCATCGCACGCATACTAGGTTGCCATAGACTGCGCCATGAGGTATCTAAAGGGGTGATCTGGGGGGCGACAGGGGCTGCGATGAGCTCTAGTCCTTCTTTTTCAAACGCTGCCATAGAGCGTGGCATATGCAAAGCCGACGTGACTAATAAAATTCGCTCTATATTTTTGGACTGTAAAAGATCGGCACTAAACAGGGCGTTTTCTTTAGTAGTAAAGCTGTGTTCCTCCAGCAAAATGTCATCGTCAGCTACGTTTTGTTGGCGCAAATAACGCGCCATAAGTTGTGCTTCACTGGTGCCCCGGTCTAAGGCTGCACCTGAGACCACAATTAACGGGGCGCGTTTGGCTTCATAGAGCTCTAAGCCCCGTTGAATACGCGTACGAGTCGGTGCGTCGTCTAGTGACTCAAACCAGTTGGTCCTGTTGTTTGCCGTATGTCCGCCTAACACCACGATGGCATCGGCGGTGGGCATTTGCTCAGCATTTTTGTAGCCGTATTGGTTTTCTAAGTGTCCACCTAACCACATAGAGGCAATGGGTAAGGACCAGAATAAGGCCCAGCTGAAACCGATAAGAGCAATAGTGAGAGCCAATTTTCGACGTTTAATAATGAGCATCAAGGTGGCAAACAAAAACAGGGCTGCCATTAAGTTGATGGGAATAATAAGCTGAGCTAAATAGTGGGCAAGACTCATAAAAATATATTATGTATTCGGGTCAGTATCAGAGAGTAAAACGTCCAGCACTTGTGGCACAGTAGGCCAGTGATTTAAGCTACCTAGGCAAATAGCTTGATCAGACCAAGGGCCAGTGTGGGTTGGGTCAGTAACGCCAATGAGAGTGATTTGTTTAGCGTCTACAGCAGCGGCTAAATGAGAAACACCCGAATCGTTGCACACCACCCAATTCACACTTTTACACAATTGGGCAAAATCCAATAAAGACAAAGGCGCTAGCTGCTGAGCAGAAGGGGCATTTTGTAGTGCTTGGCTTACCTCATCCGGTGGTGGGCACATAATGACATTTATGCCAGCGGCTTTTAACTCTTGAGTTAGCGCCTCAAAATGGGGCCAGACTTTGACTCGTCCTTTGTGTAAGCCTACCGCAGTTGGAGCAATAAGAATATTCGTCTGTTGTGAGTTTAAGCCGAATTTAGTCGGTTTAGCCTCTGGAACGCCAGCTAAATGTAAGCTGGCCGCGACTTTGGGCGCAATAGTCTGTTGCCATGCTGTAGACGCCACATGTGCTAAGTGATACCACGATTCCACGGCATGTAGTGCTTGTGCTGGTTTGGGTATAGCCCAACGTAACAACCAACTCCTACCATCGTCTTTATAACCTGCGCAGGGAATACGAGCCCATTTGAAAATCAAAGCGCTGGAAAGAGAGTCAGGTAGGCTTAATCCTATTGCATCTTGGTGCTGATGTTTGTTTTTGAATTGTTTCAGATTGTGAGCGTCAGTGCGTAGCTGACCAGACATAGGGACAAAACCTGTTAAGGCATAGCCAGATAACAAGGTTTTGGCCCAGGGCCTAGCGCAAACTACCACTCTATAATTGCGTGCTAAAAACGCTTCTAAAACAGGTAAAGCCATACATACATCACCTAACCAATTAGGTAAACGTAAGTACAATAGGGGGGATGTGCTCATAAAAAAACCTAATATAATTATCTAGCTAGAGCCTAAGGGCCATAAGCGTTAGAATACGCCTATCCTCAAGTATTAAAGTGAGACCTCTGTTGACTAGTTCTAAAACCAGCGCAATAAAAAGTAATTTTAATGTGGAAGCAGACATATGGCGCCGAATTTATGGGCGCCTGCGACCTTATTGGAAAGTGACTCTTATTGGCGTCATACTTGTAAGTCTGGTCTCAGCGACCAAGCCTATTTTAGCGGTGATTATGAAACCCTTGCTAGACGAAGGTTTCACAGGACTTAAACCCTATTATATGTGGCTTATCCCCTTGTCCGTGGTGGGGATTATGTTAGTGCGTGGTGTTGCTGCCTATGCCAGCAACTATTTGCTAGCTTTAGTGGCGAACAATATGCTGCGTAATTTGCGCACTGAAATGTTCGAGCGCTTATTACAGTTGCCGGACAGCAAATTTAAAGAAGGTGATACAGGACGGTTATTAAATCGATTTACCATTGATGCGGGTACCCTAACTAACGTTGCCACCGAAGTTATCACTGTGTTGGTGCGTGAAATCCTCACCATTGTTGCTTTGATCGCAGTCCTGCTTTATATGTCATGGCAGTTGACCTTGATCGTGTTTGTCATGTTGCCCGTGGCCTATTTGACGGCTCGCATTATTTCTAAACGTTTGCGCCGCATTAACCGTGGTGCGTTGGATATGAATGCTGAGCTAACCCGCGTGGTAGGAGAAAGCATTGATGGTCAGCGTGTCGTCAAACTTTTCAATGGCTATCAGCGTGAATCCGACCGTTTTTTATATGTAAATGGCCGTATTCGTCGTTTTGCTATGCGTGCTGCTAGTGCTAGCGCAGCGTTGTCACCTATTACGCAGTTTTTTATATCTATTGCTGTGGCAGCCGTGATTAGTGTGGCTTTGTATCAAGCTAACTCCAAAGGGCTAACGGTAGGTGGCTTTGCCGCTTTTATGGCGGCTTTAGTGCAGCTTTTTGATCCGATTCGACGCTTAGCTAATATGGCAGGCACCGTCCAAAAGATGCTAACGGCGGCTGAAAGTGTTTTTACCCTCATAGATGAAGAGCCAGAAGTAGACAAAGGTACGCGCCGCTTAACTGCCCCGATTAACGGGAAAATTGAGTTTCGCCAAATTAGTCATCGCTACCCTAATCAGAAAAACCTCACCATAGATAACGTATCTTTTACGATTGAACCGGGTAAAACGGTGGCTTTAGTGGGGCGTTCAGGTAGTGGCAAAAGCACGTTAGCCAATATGCTGCCGCGCTTTGTGATCCCTACAGAGGGTGAAATTCTCATTGATGAAATACCTGCATCCGAACTGGCTTTATTGTCCTTACGCCAGTATCAGTCCTTTGTGAGCCAAGATGTGGTGTTGTTCGAGGGTAATATCCGTGACAATGTCGCGTATGGCGCGTATGAATCCGTGACCGATGAACAAATTTGGGAAGCCTTAGAAGCGGCCAATTTAGCGCAGTTTGTGCGCTCTATGCCCTTAGGTCTAGATACCCAAGTGGGTGAAAATGCGGGTCATTTGTCTGGTGGTCAGCGACAGCGTTTGGCTATTGCCCGTGCCTTAATTAAAAACGCCCCTATTTTGATTTTAGATGAAGCCACCTCAGCGCTAGATAACGAATCAGAACGTCAGGTTCAGCAGTCTTTAGAGCGGCTCATGAGCAATCGCAGTACCTTGGTCATTGCGCATCGTTTGTCTACAGTGCAAAAAGCAGACCAGATTCTTGTGTTGGACGAGGGGCGTATCATTGAGTCCGGCACCCATGCCGAGCTATTAGCTCTAGGGGGCGTCTACGCCAGCTTATATCAAATGCAGTTCGACTTAACAGAAGGTGTTGCATGAAAAAATCAGTAGTCGCCGTATTCGGTTTGGTGCTAGGAGTCACTGCGTGCACTATGCCGGCACCAGGAAACTTGGACCAAAGAACTATCCGCTCCGAGGCTAACTTACGTACAGAAGTGGTACTTGAGGAAATTAATTTTCCTCAAGTGCAGCAACGACTCTATAAGCATCGCGAGCATTGTGCTATTTCTTTCGATTTTTCTTTAGATAAAAACGAAGTGCACTATGCTACGGTGTTATATGGCCTAACGGATCAGCCTGAGCTAGCGCAGCAAGCTGTCCTAGATTTAACTTATTTTTCTTCTAATGGGAAAACGCAAGTTATTGGCTACACGTATTATGGGCAACAGCAGTTTTTAGTTGATGCGTTTTTACAAGCGTTAGCTAAGCCCGAAGTGTGTGCCGAAGGCATTGCTAAAAAAGAATAATATCGTATTGTTCTTGCGAGTAATGGCTGTCAACTTCTAGCGAAATAGATTTGCCAATAAAGTCACCTGTTTGCGCTAGATGTTGGCTTTCCTCTTCTAGAAACAAATCCACAACGTCTTGGGAAGCCAAAATGCGAAACTCTTTGGGGTTGAACTGGCGTGATTCACGCAAGACTTCTCGTAAAATCTCATAGCAAACACTGCGTGCTGTCAGTACGGATCCCCTGGACTGGCAAGTAGGGCAAGGTTCACAAAGTTGGTGGCTTAATGAGTCTCGAGTCCGTTTTCTGGTCATCTCTACTAGGCCTAGCTGACTAAAGCCACTAATTGTGATGCGGGTTCGGTCTTTGGCCAAAGCGCTACGTAACTCCTTGAGCACTGACTCCCGGTGCTCAAGGTTATCCATATCAATAAAATCCAAAATAACAATACCGCCTAAATTACGTAAGCGTAGTTGTCGAGCAATGGCGACGGTTGCTTCAAGATTGGTTTTGAAAATGGTATCTCCAAAGTTTTTGCCCCCTACATAGCCTCCGGTATTGACATCTACGGTGGTTAGCGCCTCGGTCTGGTCAATCATTAAATACCCACCTGACTTCAAATCTACTCGTCTAGATAACGCTCGTTGAATTTCCTCTTCAGCACGTACCGTGTCAAATAAAGGGCGACTGCCGCTATGGTGATGAATACGATCTGACAAAGCAGGCGTATAGACTTCAGCCCATTCTTGCATGTGTTGGTGCACCATGCGGGAGTCCACAATGATTTTATCCGTCTGAGGGGAGGCCACGTCTCGTAAGATACGTTGGTGCAGATGAAGCTCGGTATAAAGTGTGGAAGGGACTTTTTGTGTTTTTAAGCGTTGTTGGATGATGCTCCAAAGTTTGCGTAAATACTGATTATCTGTTTTTAGTTCTTCGTCAGTCGCCATTTCGGCCTGAGTGCGCACAATGAAGCCACCTTCTTGGCCATTGGCGAGTTCTTGGACGCGTTCTTTGAGTTGATAGCGTCGTTCTTCTTCATCAATTTTTTGCGAAATACCGATATGAGGGTCATAGGGCAAATAAACCAACATGCGCCCAGCAATACTAATTTGTGTAGAGAGGCGGGCGCCTTTGGTGCCAATAGGGTCTTTGGTCACCTGCACAACCAAAGACTGGCCTTCGTAAAGCAGCTTTTCGATGGGGGTAGTGGGGGAGCCTTCTAGTCTTTCTTTGCGGTTTTGTCTTAGGTCCGCGACATGAATAAAAGCGGCGCGTTCTAGGCCTATCTCTATAAATGCACTTTGCATCCCTGGCAGCACACGTACTACCTTGCCTACATAGATGTTGCCTACGTACCCGCGTTGAATACTGCGTTCTATATGCAGCTCTTGGACTTGGCCTTGTTCAACTAAGGCAACACGAGTTTCAAACGGCGTGACATTAATAAGAATATCTTCGGACATAGAGGCACATATATATAAGAGGTGAGAAGAGCATAGCTTAAGCGATTTTACCGTAGCTGCACTATGGGTGAACTCACTCATGTACCAAGTGTTTCAGTTTAATAATGAGGCCAAGTCCGGTTTATTTTAAAAGACTTGTCTTTTTTTAAATGCTTTGCTATAGTTACATTCTTTCGGGGTTAGCAGCGCAGTCTGCCAAACAACAAGATTTTAATTCTTGACACCGAAAAGAAATTAAGTCATAATCTTTTTTCTTTGCAGTCTTAGCCCAAGCGGCAGGCGAAAAAGAAAAACAGAAAAAGCTTGAAGAAATATTTTTTCTAAGTTATGATTTAAAACTTGCTGCAAAGCAGGGCTTAAACAAAAACGCTACGAGTTAGCTCTTTTGTTTAAGCGGAATTAAGAAGGTCTTGCAAAAATAAATGCT
>CANROS010000026.1 GCA_947632305.1 uncultured Paenalcaligenes sp.
CCATCTGCTACTAAGCCTTCGAGTGCCTCAGTCGCGCTGGCATAGACCTTATTCATCATGTCTGCTCCTTTATAAATGGTGCTTTCAAACAGCAATCTAATTTATGACCTTAAGTTAGTTGCTGCATAGCAACAAACCCGTCTATCTATGAGTATATACAGTTGAGACTAAATCTAAAAGCGCCGTACCTAAGGCCTATAGTTAAGCTGCCTAACAATCTTTTTGGGAATGGTGTTCTCTGGAGCCTACCGGCTGTATAGTTATAGGTTTGCTTAGAACTCAAGCTAGAATCACTAGCTCAATTAGTCTAGTTAGAGCTACGACTGCAAATTATTTAGAAAATGTCATACTGTTATTATAAAAATCTAACCATTTGCTTGGAGGAAACCCATGTCTGAACGCGAATCGATGGAATACGATGTGGTCATCGTCGGGGCTGGTCCAGGGGGATTATCCACCGCTATCCGACTCAAACAGCTAGCAGCGAATAAAAATCAAGAACTCAGCGTCTGTGTCTTAGAAAAAGGGGCAGAAGTAGGGGCACATATTCTGTCAGGTGCTGTGATGGATCCACAGGCTCTCACCGAGCTAATTCCTGACTGGCAAGAGCGTGGTGCTCCTCTGAATGTGGCCGTTAATCAAGATCAATTTTTATTTTTAAGCGAAACCAAAGCCCAGAGCACACCCCACTGGCTACTGCCTGATTGTTTTAAAAACGACGGTAATTATGTGGTGCGTTTAGGCGAGGTCACCCAGTGGCTAGCTGAACAAGCTGAAGCACTGGAAATCGATATTTTCCCCGGCTTTGCTGCCGCCAAAGTGCTGTATAACGATGATGGCTCTGTACGTGGCGTGCAAACCGGCGACATGGGAGTGGCGCGTGACGGCAGTCACAAACCAGACTACCAACCCGGTATGGATCTATTGGCCAAATACACGATTTTTGCCGAGGGCTCTCGTGGCCACCTAGGTCGTGAACTAATAGAAAAATTTCAGTTAGACGCAGGTAAAAACTGCCAAAGCTATGCCATCGGCATCAAGGAAATGTGGGAGGTCGACCCTTCGCAGTCTCAGCCGGGCTTAGTCATGCACACCTCGGGCTGGCCCTTAGACGCCGATACGTATGGCGGTTCGTTTCTTTATCATTTAGATAATAATATCGTCGTAGTTGGTCTAGTGGTGGGTTTGGATTACGCCAACCCATGGCTTTCACCTTTTGAAGAGTTTCAGCGTTATAAAACCCATCCGGCCATCAAGCCTACCTTCCAGGGGGCCAAACGAATTGCCTATGGTGCTCGCTCTTTGACCGCAGGTGGCTTATTGGCTTTGCCTAAATTTGTCTTTCCCGGTGGCGCCATGGTGGGCTGTGAGGCCGGCTTTTTAAATGCATCCCGCATTAAAGGCAGTCATGCAGCGATTAAATCGGGCATGCTAGCTGCCGAAGCCGCTTTTGCCGCGATTGAAGCCGGTCGCCAGCATGATGAGCTGGCATCTTATACCCATGAGTTTGAACGCTCTTGGCTATACACCGAACTAAACAAAGCCCGTAACTTTAAGCAATGGTTCAAAAAAGGCCGTACCGTTGGTGCCCTAATGACAGGTGTAGAGCAATGGCTTTTAAAAGGCAAAATGCCGTGGTCTTTGGCCCAGCACCAAGCAGATCATAACGCTTTGCAACCAGCGGCTTTATGCGCGCCCATCGAGTACCCTAAACCCGATGGCGTCTTGACCTTTGATCGCCTTAGTTCAGTCTATCTGTCTAATACGAACCACGAAGAAGACGAACCCATTCATCTGACCCTTAAAGACCCGACGGTTCCGGTTCAGGTAAATCTAGCCCAATACGCGGGCCCAGAAAGCCGATATTGTCCTGCTGGGGTGTATGAGTTCATTCAAGATGAAACTGGCGCAGATCAATTACAAATCAACGCCCAAAACTGCGTACACTGCAAAACCTGTGACATTAAAGACCCCAAACAGAATATTGTTTGGGTGACCCCACAAGGGGGCGAAGGTCCGGTTTATACAGGGATGTAGCTTTAAAAACATCTGCTAAGTACTGCCTTGAGCGTACTTAGCAGATTGATTATTCTGCTGCCTGAAGATCAAACCGCACAGCGCGTAGACTCCACAAGCCCATCACAAAAAACACCGCTGTGCTCCCTAAAGCTAAGCGATGGTTACCACCGCTAAACCACGTAATCAAACCATAAGCCAATGGGCCTACTATAGCTGCCAGCTGAATAGCAAACGCCCACAAACCGTACATTTCTGCCAGGCGGTCCTCGGGGGCCAATAAACCCACCATCGCTCGCCCTGCACTCTGACTGCTGCCTATACACAACCCTGCACACGTAGCTGCCAACCAAAAGCCAAGCACGCTTTGGGTCACACTCGCAATGGCTACCATCACCAACCAGCCCAATAAGGTCAGCGCCAACGCTTTTTTATGTCCTAAGCTATCTTGCACATAACCAAATGCAGCAGCGCTAATGGCCGCTGCTAAATTCACCGTAAACACCATCATCATGACTTGTGACATGGAGAATCCCATCACCTGTGTGGCATACACAGCAGACAGAGTAATCACCACCGCAATCCCTGCGTGGTACCACGTTCCACACACCAACAAACGAAATAAATTGGGTTGAGTTTGCCTACAGCTTTTTAGACTTTGCCAAACTTGAGCCAACATAAAGCGCGACTTCAACGGTGCCGTGTGATTTTGATGACGTTGTCGCAAAAAAGTCAAGGCGGGTAAAGCCATCACCATAAAAATTGCAGCCGTTAAGATCATGACCCAAGGCACAGAGTACTCAGGCCCTAAACCTTGATGGTCAAAATACGCCACGATCAAAATAGCTAAACTAAGCGTCAGCATGCCGCCCAAATAACCAAACCCCCACCCCCAACCAGAAACCCGCCCCAAGGCTTCTCGTCGTGCTATTTCTGGCAAAAAAGACGCAATGATCGCTTCGCCTACCCCATAGGCATAATTTGAAATTAATAGAAAAACCACGGCCCACACCACGTACCCCGGCCCGGAAAAAGCCAGACTCGCCGTCGCCAAGACACAAAATAAGGTGCTGAAGAACAACACCATTTTTTTTCTGCCAAATTGATCGGCGCGAGCGCCAATGGCTGGCATGGTAAGCATCAACAGTAAATAAGAAGCAGATAAAGTTAAGGTCAATAATAAGGTGGACCAATCATAGTCTTGCGCCACCACGCCTACAAAATACGCACTAAACACGGTGGTTAGCACTACGGTGGTGTAGCCAGAATTCGCAAAATCATACATCGCCCATGCATAAAGCTCTTTGGGCTTTACCTCTGGCTGCAACACTTTTCTGATTTCCATGTTTTTCTCTTTATTTCAAACCCAAATGACAATCATAACGTTTGCGTCAAAGCTTAACCTTTTTTTAATTTTCTCAATCTGTGCTGGCTTAACACTTTTCTGGTTTACCTAATGCGTTTGCTTAGGTAGACTTCTATGTTGGTATTGTTGAATTTGCCAGAAATTAACCTTTTTTCGTTTAAATAACGAGATAACTTTCTGATTGTCCACCGCAACAAAGCAAACCATAACAGTCAATAATCTTATGTCCCCACTACTACGACTCCTAAGCCCACTTCGCTGTGGTTTGGTCTTAGCCGCCTTGGTTTTAACCGGTTGTTCAACTACCCAAGGTCCTGACTCCGCCGAAGCCGAAGCATTGCTTGCCCAACTTAGCCAAGAGCATCGCTACAATACCCAGGCCGACCCGCTTGGAGCTTATTTAGCCAATCGCGGCCACTCCGATGTCACCAGTACGTATAGTCGACCCAACGATAAGCCCCTCAGTTCACAGCAGCATTTTGCCAATACCGCGCTTGATTTCTTAGGTGTAAAGTACAGATACGGCGGCGATGCTCCTTCAGATGGTTTTGATTGCAGCGGCTTAGTGAACTATGTAGCTGAAAAATCACTTGGCTTAAAACTACCGCGCACCTCTGCTGAAATGGCGCGTCTAGGCCAAAACATCAACAAGAAAAACCTCCAAAAAGGCGATTTAGTCTTTTTTAATACCAGTGGCAAACGTTTTTCCCATGTAGGCATTTACTTGGGTGATAATAAATTTGTTCATGCTCCCCGCACTGGTGCGGTAGTACGCGTCGAAGACATGACCATTAACTACTGGAAAAAGCGCTATAACGGTGCGCGCCGTCTCCTAAGCCAAAACTCTACCCACTAAGCTTACAGACACAAAAAAAGCAGCCTACACCAAAGGCTGCTTTTTTTATTTGTCTTTTTTCAATGTAGTTTTTTGTAAGGACAGTCCTCGCAATAGCCCTCTTGGGTTAAGGCTGCCTTAACGCTACAAACTGAGCGCCTACAAGCGACGACTTTGATCCCAGAGCGTTGCGCTGCCGCTCTAAAGGTTTTCATCACATTATGACCTAAAAAATCCGTCAGTAAAATTAACAACTGCGTACCTGAAGGTAGCGCCAAAGTCTTTTTTTGGTGGGATGGATCACGACCACTAATATGTTGTTTAATCTTGATATTATGGGTTTGGAGCAATGCTGGAATGTTACCCAAGCGATCAGCCCCGACAATAACAGCACTTACACGTTGCGACATAACCAGTCTCCATTAAGGTTAATTGAAATCAAATGATAATCATTCTCATTTAGATTGTCAAATGAACTTAATCTTAAAAAGTTATATATATAAAAAACCACCTCACAAGAGGTGGTTCGCTGACAACGTTAAAATCAAGTCTACCCGTTTAATTACTCTGATTTTTCTAAAGTGGCTTCGACCACATCACGCTCTAGCTCTGGATTCAGCATCTCGAGTAAGACGTAAAGATAATCACGCATAAAGGCACCCTCTTTGACTGCCACACGAGTCTGATGAGTACCAAATAAATGCCCTGCAGGTAGACCTACCAGCCCCTTATCACGACGCGGGTCAAAGGCTATGCCCGCAATAATACCGATGCCTAAGCCCACATCCACATAGGTTTTAATCACATCCGCATCTAAGGCGGCTAAAACGATATCGGGGGTAATGCCTTCTTTTGCAAACGCTTCGTCTATGGATGTGCGCCCAGAAAAGGCATGGTCATAAGTCACAATGGGGTATTTAGCAAGCTCTTGCAAACTCAAAGCTTCAGCCCGATTGGAAGGTAAGTCTGCCAAGGGGTGATCAGGACGTACCACTACGGTATGCTGCCAAGAATACACAGGCAAGGTAACCAAACCAGGGGTATTAGATAGCGTTTCGGTTGCAATGGCTAAGTCTGCTTGTTCGTGCAGCAGCATTTGCGCCAAAGTAGGAGGGCTACCTTCGGCTAACGACATATGAACTTTAGGAAAACGCGCTCTAAAACCAGGAATGACCTTGGGCAATAAATAACGGGCTTGTGCATGCGTACAGCCTATCACCAAAGCCCCTTCGTCATGTCGTGCAAAATCATCGCTCACACGGCGTAGATTATCGACTTCACGCATGATGCGATCAATGACTTGGGCTACGGCCTCGCCAGGACGCGTCAAACCTTTTAGACGCTTGCCATGACGCTCGAAAATTTTGATCCCTAGCTCGTCTTCAAGCTCGATAATAGCTTTGGATACCCCGGGTTGCGAGGTATACAGAGCACGAGCCGCATCCGTCAGGTTATAGTTTTGGCGTATAGTTTCACGCACAAATCGAAACTGCTGTAAATTCATATAATAAGCCCCATAGTTATAAAGCTATTATATTGAATATAGACCCAACCTATAATTACTTATAGAAATATACTTAACAGTAAATTGAACAGTTTTATGTCGCTTGCTTTTTAGGTGCTTTAAGTCTTAAGCGTTGCCAAAACAAATACACCATTAATACGGCAAACAAGGCATGCACCGCCCACACACCTATACCAAAAGGAAGGGCCCCACTGGCAATCCAACCCCTAGATAGGTTAATCAAGTTCATATACAGCAAACCAATCAACCCGGCCAAAAGAACATCGCCAGATTTACCCAAGCGTGGATTCACCGCCCCTAGAGGAATGGCTAATAAACATAAATTAATGACAGCTAAAGGCAAAGCCAAGCGCCACATCACCTGCGCCCACGACTTAGGTGTTTGATCACTGATTAATTGATCCAAAGGCCTGCCTTTGATTTGCTGTTCCGCTTTAGCCCGAATATTTTCTGGGCTACTTTGTTCGTCCCGACTTTCTAACCTAACGCCATAACTATCAAAATTAACCAAACGCAATTGAGTTTGCCCCGGCAAAATATCATAGCGCTGTCCTTGATTTAATACTAAAAACCGATCGCCGTTTTCAGCCGTTTCCACATGGGCGCTGTCGGCTGTGATCACGTTGATCCAGCCTTCTTCGTCAATGACGCGGGCAACGACTTGGCCTAACTCGTCCTCAGGCCGTTCGGGTGCCTCAGTGAAAAAAACGCGTTTGCCACTTTCTGTTTCTATGAATTGACCCACCGTCACTTTGCTTAAGTCCGAACGCAGCTCATAGCGTTGCCTATACTCGGAAACTTGGCGGTACGCCCAAGGAGCCGCATAAAAAGTAATCAAGGCTATTAATACCGCCATGGGAACAGCGCACCGTAACACCGGATTAATCCAATCGCGTAAAGACAAGCCACTGGTGAACCAAACCACCATTTCAGATTCTCTAAAACTGCGCGTCACCGTGCTCAAGACAGCAATAAACAAAGACACCGTCAAAATAACAGGCAAAGCGGTAATACTAGAAAAAACTGCTAGACTTATGACCACCTCTGCGCCAATATTGCCCCCAGCAGCTTCACCCAATAAGCGCACCAACAAAACGCTAGCCCAAACAATGAGTAATGTAGAAAGCACCACGCCTACATGACTTAGAATTTCAGAGATAACGGCACGTTTAAATAAAGACATATGAGACAATAGAGTAATAACAGTGGCAAAAAGCCAGTTTTTAAAGGAACGATTATGGAATTTAGCACACAAACTTCAATTGATTTAGCCCAAATTAACACAGAAGCATTGGCCGTCGGTGTATTTAAAAACCAAGTTCTCAGCCCTGCGGCCGAGCAAATCGATCAGGCCAGCCAAGGCGCTATTCGTTCTGTGCTGGAATCCGAATTCAAAGGCGATGCTAAAACCTCGTTAGTACTACGTCAGCTGCCTGGGGTCGCTGCCAAACGAGTGGTCATCATTGGTCTAGGCGAACAGAAAAAGTACAATGCTAAAGCCCATGCTGCAGCAGAAGCCACCTTTGCGACGTATGCCAAGTCTGCCTCTATTAAAGAAGTAACGTCTACATTGGCAAGCATTGACACCCCTGACAGCACCATCACGGAGCGTAGTCGTGCCTCAGCTCAAGCTCTAGGCTATGCCAACTATAAATACGACGCTACCCTAAGCACCAAAGACGACGCGCCCAGCCAAATTGAACAAGCTGCTATCTGGTCTGCTCCCACCGAGGCAGCAGCCATCGAGACAGGCTTGGCCCAAGGTAAAGCCATTGCAGATGGCGTTAATTTTACTCGCTTATTAGCCGACTTGCCGCCTAATATCTGCACCCCTACCTTTTTAGCCCAAGAAGCCAAAAAAATGGGTGAACAGTTCCCGTCTCTTAAAGTCGAAGTGCTAGAGCGCAAACAAATTGAAGCGCTCAAAATGGGTTCGTTCTTATCTGTAGCCAAAGGCTCCGACGAACCCCCGGTGTTTATTGTCATCAAACACACACCCACCACCTCGTCTGACGAAGCCCCGTTAGTTCTAGTCGGCAAAGGTCTGACCTTTGACTCGGGTGGTATTTCTTTAAAGCCAGCCGCCAGTATGGACGAAATGAAATATGACATGGGTGGGGCAGCCAGCGTGTTTGGCACCATGCGCGCCGTGGCAGAGCTCAACCTAGACCGTGAAATTATTGGGATTATAGCGTCTTGCGAAAACATGCCTAGCGGACGCGCGAATAAACCAGGCGATGTCGTGACCTCCATGGCCGGCAAAACCATTGAAGTCCTCAATACCGATGCCGAAGGCCGTCTGGTTTTATGTGATGCCTTGACCTACGCCGAGCGCTTCAACCCAGCCGCGGTGATTAACATCGCTACCTTAACCGGGGCATGTATTGTGGCTTTGGGTGACATCAACAGCGGGCTATTTAGTAACAATGACGCGCTAGCCGAACAAATCAAAGAAGCCAGCCAACAAACCAATGACGGTGTCTGGCAACTGCCTATTACCGATGAATACCAAGCCAAACTCAAGTCTAACTTTGCCGATATTGCCAATATAGGTTCACCAGGCGCGGGGTCTATTACTGCTGCTTGCTTTTTAGCTCGCTTTACCGAGCAGTACCCTTGGGCTCATTTAGACGTAGCCGGTACCGCATGGGCCAGTGGCTCCAACAAAGGGGCTACAGGTCGTCCCGTTCCTCTTTTAGTTCAATATCTCATTAACCAAACGGCTTAATATGAGTACTCGCGTCGATTTTGCTTTCGGCGCGCCCAATCGTTTTCGCACCGCATGTCAGGTGGTGCGAAAACAATATCTAGCTGGGCGCAAACTGATTATCTATCACTCAGACCCCCGTAGCTTGCAACGTTTTGATCGTATGTTATGGGGTTTTGAACCTGACGCCTTTGTGCCTCATGTGACCATCGATCATCCCTTAGCTGCTCAAACCCCTATCTTGCTGTCTAGCCAAGACCTGCTGCCGCATCACCAAGCCCCTCCTCACCAGGCTTGGTTACTGAACTTAGATTCTAACTGCCCTCCTGCTGCGTCTTCTTTTCAACGTATACTTGAAATCGTTTCTGACCAAGAGCCCGACAAGCAAGCCGCTAGACAACGCTGGCGCCAATATCAGCAATGGCAATATGATGTGCGCGCACATCAAATTAACAATTAAGGCAAAACCCTCAATAGTGACCCCTTGCTCATTCAGCTAATTGTCAGCTATGCTTAATTTATTCAATTATGCGGTTAATCATGCTGTAAAGGAAATCTCATGAATCCATCTCGCCCTGACACCCCTTCCCATTACGGAAGCACGACCAGCGTAGTTGCTCGCAACCGAGTACTGCGCAACACCTACCTCTTACTTGCCGTTTCCATGATTCCTACCGTATTAGGTGCATGGATTGGTTTGGTTAGCGGCATTAACTATGCCCTCAGCTCTAGCCCAGGCCTAAGCGCTATTCTCTTTTTAGCGGGTGCTTTTGGCTTAATGTTTTTAATCGAACGCAATAAAAACAACTCATTAGGGGTTGTTCTACTCTTAGCGTTTACCTTCTTTATGGGTCTGATGCTGTCCCGTCTGGTCGGCTTTGTGATGGGCATGAGCAACGGCACTCAGCTGATTATGTTTGCCTTTGGCGGTACTGCAGCGGTGTTTGGTGTCATGTCTAGCGTCGCTGCCACCAGCAAACGTGACTTCAGTGGCATGCAGAAATTTTTATTCATTGGCGCAGTCATCATCCTTCTCGCAGCGCTAGCCAATATCTTCTTACAGATTCCGGCTTTGATGCTGACCATTTCAGTTCTGGCCATTGGTATTTTCTCTGCCTTCTTGCTTGTAGACTTACAACGCATTGTTAATGGTGGTGAAACCAACTACATTAGCGCTACCTTAGCGGTCTATCTCAGCCTTTACAATATCTTTAGTAACCTATTGGTATTGCTAGGCGTAGTCGGCGGTAACAACGATTAAAGCCCGCAAGACATCCAAAAAAAGGCCGCAATTCATCTTGCGGCCTTTTTCTATAAAACCAATCTACCTGCGCGCCAATCGCTATACAAGCGCCACCCTATTTCGCTCACTACAATACCCACGGCAATCCAAATAGGAATATATGTCCACCATTCACCGGGCTGGATGGGTTCACCAATAAGTAAAAAAGCCACCCAAAATAACAAAATGGGTTCCACATAGCCAAGTAAACCAAATAAGCCCATGGGCAATAAGCGGCTAGAACTTAAATAAAAAACCAGGGCAATAGAACTCAACAAACCAAAGACAGGCACTTGCCAAAAAAAACGCGGCGCAGCCAAAAAGGTAGTGATCAAACTGACTTCCTGATTGAGCAACACATACAACACAGGAAAAAATAAAAAGGCAAAATCAAACCAAAGTGACGTTAAAGCTCCCACCCGTAAATAACGTCGCAGCATAAAATAAGGCGGGTAGCCAAAGGCGACTAAAGCCGTTGCCCAAGAAAAAGAGTAGGTACGACCAAACTCATGCAGCACGCCTACAACGGCAAAGCCCACGGCAATGGTTTGCGGCCAACTCAGTTTTTCCTTATACACCACACGCCCTGCTACCACCATGGTTAGAGGCAAAAGAAAGTAACCCAGCGATACGTCTAAGGCTTTGTTATGGACAGGTGCCCACACAAAAAGCCACATCTGCACACCAAACAACGTCGCACACAACAGCATAAAAAGAAAAAATCGCCAATCAGTGCAAAGACGTTTACTAACCTGCTTGACCTCTTCCCACGCTTTTAACTGAGTAATCAATACTGCTAAGGCGGGAATACCCAACAAAATACGCCAGGCAAAAACCTCTGTGCCGGACAAAGGCTGTAAGACCGTGGCGTAGTAATAAATAACTGCAAATAAAAAAGAGGCGCCCACCGATAAGGCAATACCTTGCTTCATCTCTATTCCCACAATAACAAGGCAGCCATGTCAAATGGCTGCGGTGCAATTAGGTTTATGCTGCGTAGAGCTTGGCTAACTCAAATAAACGCTCACGCTTCAGTAAGGCTTCCACTGACAAGGCCTCTTTATCTGGCGCACGGACGGCTTCAGGCAACTGGTGTAATAAATGCCTAAACGTCAACTGAGCTTGAGGCCACAAGGCATAAAAAAACAGATCTGGAGCCCAGCGCATAATCCCTAAACGCTTTAGCTCGCTACGATTAAAATCTTTGCTGTTTTTCGTCAAAATACTGACGGGCTGCTCTGGAAAATTAAACTGAGCCGCTCGAGCTGCAGCAATCACATGCCAATCTTTGGGATCACTATAGCGTAGTCCCTCTTGGAAGTGATGCACTATGCCTTGATTAGCCAAAGGAAAACGTTGCTCCCACTCTGCCCAGTCTAGTTCTAAAGCGCTGCGCTCTACTTGCCATAATCGTGCAGCATTACGCAACCACTCTTCACGTATATGTGGACTCCAAGCCGGTTGAAAATGCCCCGCTTGCGCTAAACCTAGGCTTAAAAACCGCAATACATTGGAAATTAAAACACAGGTGTCTAATACGACGACTTCTGTCTGGCTAGTAGGCTCGTGCATAATGCTGCAACTCCATCAGCACGGTTCGCGTCCGTAAAGGACGCCCTAATAAGTAATCAATACGCTCGCGTAAACGCTGGCGCAATTGAGGTTCATTGTCGATTTCTAAAAAATCAGGCATGGGCTCATCAATGCCATAACCGGTTTCTTGTAATAAGAACCATTCAAATTGGCGCAATATCTGTGGCGCAGAAACATGCCCAGCTGCCAAACGCTGCAAAGCCTGTTTGTAATGATCAAACAAAAGAGGATGCGGGTCTTCTCGAGGTAATAAGCGCATCAGCAGCTCATTCATATACCAAGCAGACATCAAACTACGGCCCGTCAAAGGATGCAACCCCATTATCTCTGCTTTGGTCAACGTTTTTACCTCATTTGCTCCAGTCCAAGACAAAAGCAAGGGCTGAAAATTGAGCAAAACAGGTTTCAAGGCGGAGTAAGGACGCTTGGCGCCCTTAGCCACCAAAGCCACTACGCCATGATCACGACTAAACATTTGAGCAATAAGGGAGGTTTCTTTCCATGCTACGGCATGCAACAAGTACGCTTGGGCTTCTGCGACTCGTTGACGTTTACTCATGCCCTAATTCACGTAACGTAGCCTCACGTTCCGTCCAACCTCTACGCACTTTGACATAGACGTCTAAAAACACCGGTTTTTCTAATAAGTTTTGAATATCCTGACGAGCCTCAGTCGCAATACGCTTCATGTGCATGCCATTGGCTCCCAACAAAATGGGACGATGGCCTTCGCGTTCGACCAAAATACAGGCCGCGATGCGTGCTCCTGAGTCACTTTCATCCCATTGCTCGATCATCACGGCACAACCATATGGCAGCTCGTCACCCACCAAGCGAAATACTTTTTCGCGGAGGATCTCTGAAGCAATAAATCGCATGGAGCGATCCGTCAGGGTGTCCTCATCAAACATGGGCTCGTTAACAGGTAAAAAATGCGCAATTTGGTCTAACAAGGTATCTAGCTGCACCCCACGTTCGGCACTAATAGGGATGACGGCAGCATAATCAAATTTGGCACTGACTTGAGCAATATAGGGCAACAAATCGGCTTTATTTTTAATTAAGTCAACTTTATTGATGACTAAAATAACCTTAGCGTCTTTAGGTAACAAAGGAATCAATTGCTCATCGCCAGCATTCCATTTACCCGCTTCGACCACGTGTAACACCACATCCACATCCGCTAAGGACTGAGTCACTACACGATTCATCATGCGGTTCATCAAGCCGCCATGGCGGGTTTGAAAACCAGGGGTATCCACAAAAACAAACTGCTCGTGATCGCGTGTTAAAACGCTATTAATACGATGACGAGTGGTTTGGGCTTTGCGAGAAACAATAGAAATCTTGGCGCCAACCAAGGCATTTGTTAGGGTGGACTTACCTACATTAGGCCGGCCCACAACGGTTACAAAACCGCATTTAAATTCATGTGTACTCATAGATATTTCTTTGCTCGTCACGTTTGACGGCTACGACGTGAGGGACGTGGCGTTTTGGCTGGCTCGATGGCTTGCACCTGCTCAATGGCCTGTAAAGCGGCGGCTTGTTCAGCAGCTCGGCGGCTACTGCCACTGGCTTGTACAACAATATCCAAACGATCTATACGACACTCTACGTCAAAAATTTGACTGTGGGCTGCACCATGGGTGGCAATCACCAAATACGCAGGCAGCTCCATACGACGGCCCTGCAGCATTTCTTGCAGCAAGGTTTTGGGGTCTTTACCTAAAGTTTTAGGGTCTACCGTTAATAAAATGGGTTCGTATTGACGCCCCACCACATAGGCAGCGGCCTCAAAGCCACCATCTAAATACACGGCACCAAACACGGCCTCTAGGGCATCTGATAAAATAGAAGGTCGTCTAAAGCCACCACTTTTTAGCTCACCTTCGCCCAAACGCAAATAATCTGCCAAAGCCAACTTTTGTGCGATATCCGCTAGGGTGGACTGTTTGACTAAATTCGCACGTAGACGAGACAAATCGCCCTCATCAATGCGATCAAACTGGTTGTATAACAACGAAGCTACCACAAAGTTCAGCACCGAGTCTCCGAGAAACTCCAGACGCTCGTTGTGTTTGGCATTATGACTGCGATGGGTCACAGCTTGTTCTAACAATTCAAGAGATTTGAATTGGTAATCTATCGCATCCTGTAGGCGAGAAAGCCGTGCAACCATTAGTGGAATCGTCCTATTCGACTGGGTTCGCTAAAATTCATCCAGATAAAAAATGCGCGACCCACTACATTTTCATC
Organism: uncultured Paenalcaligenes sp.; assembly: GCA_947632305.1. Classification (GTDB taxonomy): domain Bacteria; phylum Pseudomonadota; class Gammaproteobacteria; order Burkholderiales; family Burkholderiaceae_B; genus Paenalcaligenes. The sequence continues at coordinate 13,584 of CANROS010000026.1, forward strand.
TGGTACAAACCCCCAATAACGGCTATCTAAGCTGTTATCTCGGTTGTCACCCATAACAAAATACTGCCCTTCGGGCACCACACACTCTAGCGCATAGCGCTCATAGGTACAGTTATCATAATAAGGAAAACGCACTATGGGCATGTAGTCTTGGTTAAACTTTTTATTTAATAAAATTTCGTGCTCTTCTTGGCCTAGTTCCTCGGTGTACTCGGTGGTATATCCACCTCGATCTGGCTCAAAATAAGGACCTACTGCACTGTTCTCAATGGCTTCACCATTGATATATAACTGCTTGTTCGCATAACGCACGGTATCCCCAGGCACGCCTACGACTCGTTTAATATAATCAATGCTGGGATCTACCGGGTACCTAAAGACCAACACATCGCCGGCCTTAGGATCACTCAGCGGAATCACTTTTTTATTCAGTACTGGCACACGTATCCCGTATTGGAATTTATTCACCAGAATAAAATCACCATTTTGTAAAGTGGGCAGCATGGAGCCAGAAGGGATTCTAAATGGCTCAAAAATAAAAGAGCGCAAAATAAAGACAAATAGAATCACGGGGAAAAAACTGACCCCGTATTCTACCCACCATGGCATGCGCCCTGCCTTAGCTCGGGCTTCCTCGCGCAACTCTTGCTGCTGTTCTGTGCTTAGGCCTGGCACAAAAGGCACGCTGGTCATGGCCTCTTCGGCACGTTGCTTGCGCTTGGCTGCCAAAGAAAACTTGTCCCAAAACCAAACAATTCCGGTAATAACCAACAGAATAAATAATATGAGCGAGAAATCCCAACGCATAGATAACACCGTTTATTATTTGTCTTCGACTTGTAAAATGGCAAGAAACGCCTCTTGAGGGATTTCAACGTTCCCTACTTGTTTCATGCGTTTTTTACCTTCTTTTTGTTTCTCAATCAGCTTTTTCTTGCGAGAAATATCACCACCATAACATTTTGCCAATACGTTTTTACGTAAGGCTTTCACGTTTTCACGGGCAATGACTTCGGCACCAATTGCTGCTTGGATGGCGATATCAAACATTTGACGTGGAATAATGCCACGCATTTTAGAAACCACTTCACGACCGCGATAACGGGCATTGGCACGGTGCACAATCATGGACAAAGCATCGACCCGATCTCCGTTGATCAAGAGATCGACTTTAACCACATCGGCAGATCGGTATTCTTTGAACTCATAGTCCATCGAGGCATAACCCCGTGACACGGATTTCAAGCGATCGAAGAAATCCAGAACGATTTCAGCTAAAGGAATCTCGTAAGTTAAACTGACCTGACGACCTAAGTAGGTCATGTTTAACTGATGACCACGCTTTTGATTGCACAGGGTCATCACAGGCCCCACGTAGTCTTGGGGCATCAGTAGAGTCACTTCTACGATGGGCTCGCGGATCTCAGCAATCTGACTGACTTCAGGTATGCGTGATGGGCTATCAATCATGAGCACTTCGCCATCATTACGATGCACCTCGTACACCACCGAGGGCGCCGTGGTAATGATGTCCATATCGAACTCACGCTCTAGACGCTCTTGCACAATTTCCAAGTGCAACAGGCCCAAGAAGCCACATCTAAAGCCAAAGCCTAAAGCTTGAGAGACCTCAGGCTCAAACATCAACGAGGCATCGTTAAGCTTGAGTTTTTCTAGGGAGTCACGCAACTGATCGTACTCGCTGTTCTCTACTGGGTACACCCCAGCAAAAACCTGTGGTTTTACCTCTTTGAAACCAGGTAAAGGGTCAGCAGCGGCTTTGTTGCCACTATGAGTAATGGTATCACCCACTTTGGCATGCTCAAGCTCTTTAATGCCTGTCACCACAAAACCCACCTCGCCAGCAGCTAGCTGCTGCACCGGAGTGGCTTTGGGATTAAAGGTACCAATCTGTTCACAAACGTGATTGGAGCCATTCGCCATCAATTGAATTTTTTCACGGTGTTTAAGCACGCCATTCACAATGCGCACCAACATCACTACACCTACGTAATTATCGAACCAGGAGTCAATAATTAACGCCTGCAAAGGCCCTTCGGCACTGCCTTCGGGAGCTGGTATACGAGCCACAATGGCTTCAAGAATGTCATCAATACCTTGTCCGGTTTTAGCGCTGGCCTCGATGGCCTCGGAGGCATCAATCCCAATTACGTCCTCGATTTCCTGACGGGCCGCATCCGGGTCAGCCGAAGGCAAATCGATCTTGTTGAGCACAGGGATGACTTCTAGCTCTTGTTCTAAAGCGGTGTAGCAGGTAGCTACGGTTTGCGCTTCGACCCCTTGAGACGCATCAACCACTAATAAAGCGCCTTCACACGCTTGTAAAGAGCGGCTTACCTCGTAAGAAAAGTCAACGTGGCCAGGAGTGTCAATCAGATTTAAACGGTACGTTTTGCCGTCTTTAGCGTGATACGATAGAGCCGCGGTTTGTGCTTTAATCGTAATGCCGCGCTCACGTTCGATATCCATCGAATCCAGAACCTGCGTCGACATTTCACGGTCTTCGAGCCCTCCACAGCGTTGAATTAGACGATCGGCCAAGGTAGATTTACCGTGGTCAATATGAGCAATAATAGAAAAGTTGCGGATAAGATCCATAGACCTAAATAAAAAAACACCTGTTAATCGGACTCTGTACATACGACAGAAAAGGGGCGCTCAGGGCGCCCCTGTTGACTGCTATTTTAGCCTTTTATGGCGAGGATTATTTAGCAGTGGGTTTTACTACTACCCATTGGGCGTTATCTCCACGCACAACTAAAAGCGCTACATTTTCATCAGCTGGTAATGATTTTACTATGCGCTCGTAATTACTGACATCTAAATCGTCATGATTATTGATTTGCGCAATCACATCCCCTGCAGCAAGACCAGCGGCTGCGGCTGGAGCACCAACTTGTGTGACTTTAACACCACCAGTAATACCAATGCGTTGTTGATCAGCAGCGGAAAGTGCCTCGACCTGCAAGCCTAAACGGTCTACCGGGGCTTTGGTTTCAGCTGGCTGAGCGGCCTCTGGAGCAGAGCCTGTAGTCAATTCGCCCACTTCTGCATTAACAGTCAGCGCTTTGCCTTTACGCCAGACTTCAACATCGACATTAGTCCCGGGTTTCACCGACCCCACGATGCGCGGTAAGTCACTCATTTGTTTAATGTCTTTGTCACCAAACTTGAGAATAACATCGCCGTTACGGATGCCAGCTTTAGCGGCTGGACCGTCTTCTTCGACATTGCTAACTAAGGCGCCATTACTGTCTTTTAGACCTAAGGCTTTGGCCACCTCGTCGCTGACGTCAGTAATTTGTACTCCTATTCTACCTCGGGTGACGCGCCCATGGGCTTTTAGCTGTTCCACTACGTTCATGGCTTCATCAATAGGAATAGCTAGAGAGATCCCCATAAAACCACCACTACGAGAAATGATTTGAGAGTTTACCCCCACCACTTCACCAGCCAAATTCAACAAAGGCCCGCCTGAGTTGCCAGGGTTAACGGCCACATCTGTTTGGATAAAGGGTAAATAATCGCCGGTATCACGATTAATAGCACTCACAATACCCACTGTTACGGTAGAGTCCAAACCAAACGGTGAACCAATGGCCATCACCCATTGACCTTTTTTCAGGGCGGCGGGGCTACCAATTGTCAAAGGAGGAAGATTTTCAGCCTCTACTTTGAGCAAAGCAATATCAGTACGCTCGTCAGCCCCTACAACGGTGGCTTTGTATTCTTTGCCATCCACCAACGTCACAAAAATGTCTTTGGCCTCGGCAATGACGTGATTGTTGGTCAAGATATAACCATCATTAGAGATAATAAAACCGGAACCCACACCACGCGGCACCACACGCTCTTCTTGAGGTGCGCTACCATGAGGATTCATATTTGGCCCTTGAGGCATTGCATCAGGCCCAAAGAACCAGCGGAACAAATCATAAGGATCGTTGCCCCTGCCCCCTACAGGACGTACGGGTACGGATTCAGTGGTACGAATATTAACGACAGACTTTTCTGTGTTTTCCACAATTTGAGTAAAGTCTGGCAGCACCACAGCCAGTTCAGACGTTTGCGCCTGCACTGTGCTGGCGCCCATGCCTAGGCCTAGTGCAGCGGCTACACAAGCACTGCTTAAAGCGTGATAAAAACGAGTGGTGCGAATTTGCATTGTATGCACTCCGAAGGTTGTATTTATTTAACTACAGGAACGAATTCAGTTCCATTACCCAAATAATGAAGAGTATGTAAGGGAACTTCGCCTGTCGCCGTTAACCAGTAATCACCTATGCGTTTACGAAATAAGTGAATACTTCCTTTTTTAGAGCCAGGGTCTGCCTTAAGACGTTGGCTATAGCTATCAACCGGCTCAATAAATACTGAAATAGAAGCCAAACCATCAGATAAAACTAACTGTGCCACTTGGCGCTCACTGCGCATATAGCGTGACACTTCTGATACAGCTACAAAACCAGCGGGATAAGGAATACGCCATCCACTAGCGGCTAAATCGACTTCTTCTCTATTTGCCGCAATTACTTTCCAGTCATTGTACTGCCAAGTAGAGTCTAAAGCATCGCCCTCTATACCAGAGCTAATGGTTAAATTAGCAAAAGTAGTTTGATTAAGGACGTTAGACTCTGCCTTTGGCGCTATGGTTTGCGTTTGTAATAACAAATTGTGTTCAGTATCAACACATATATGATAGCCATAACGCCATTCATCAAGGGGGGTCAATGTATATTCTTGACATTCTCGCCCACCCACTCGTTTTTTAGCGGTAGGTTCAAATGAATAAAACTGCTCAACATTGTCCGTACTACCCGTAACCAAAGCAGGGAAACGATCATTACGGGCCTGCTCTACGATCACTGTTTGACGTTCGGGTATTAAGCACTGCGTTTGTTCATTAATACGCAAGTATTCTCGTTCAAGCCCATCTAAGCTTTCAAGACGCTCGCGCTCGCCCATGCCATCTACCACGTGCACCACTCGCATGGACTGTGTACCTGAACCGTTGCTATAACTAAATACCCCGGCGTAGTCTAATTCTCGGGCGGCTTGTTGAACTTGTTGCAAGAGCTCGTTAAGTGCTATAGGCGCAGCAGCATATAAAGTTGGACTAAATAAGCACACTCCACCTAAGCAAAAGCGCACGAGATGAGCTGAAAACCTCTTCATTTAGTTACCCACGTAAGAAACATAAGCGGCTGGTCCGCTACCCGTCATAGCCCGATGTGCATCAATATAATCTGCCCACAGATCATCAGCGCTAGCTAATACAGGAGCCACTTCTGTTAAGGGTTCTGGTTGCGCCAACCAAAAAGTAAACATCAAGGCCGCGCCTACTACCGCCACAGGCATGGACCAACGGCGCCAGGCCGACGGTTTAATGGCATTCGGCGCAAATACGGTAGGCTCTTCGTCGATGGCTTTAGAAACACGAGCATAAAAAAGCTCTGAAGGCTCAATGGAAAGTTCTTCACTGCGCAGCACATCACCAATGAGGTGATAATTATCCCATAACTGACGACCGTAAGGGCTGTCTAGCTGCTCTGCATCGATAGCGTCTTCACTGTCTAACCACAAAGAAATGGATTCCTCTAGGCTTAGATTAACTGCCTCATCGACGTGTTCATGTTTTTTGGCTTGCATAATGTAATTCCTTAGCTGCTTTCTCGCACTTTGCGTAATTGCTCGGCAATGCTTTCACGGGCGCGGAAAATACGTGAACGAACTGTGCCTATGGGACAGTCCATCGTTTCTGCAATTTCCTCGTAGCTAAGCCCTTCAATTTCACGCAACACAATAGCAGTGCGCAGCTCGGGAGCGAGCTGACTAATGGCGGCATTGACTGTGTCGGCCACCTGCCGACTAACCATCATAGACTCCGGTGTATTGATATCCGTTAGAGTATCAATTGAGCTAAAAGTTTCACCTTCTTCATTTTCATATTCGTGGGCGACCAATGGGCGCCGCCCCTTAGCAGCTTGCCAATTACGTGCAGAGTTAATAGCAATACGATACAGCCATGTATAGAAATTGCTATCACCACGAAACTGAGGCAGAGCCCGGTAGGCCTTAATAAAGGTTTCTTGAGCCACATCCTCTACTTCGGCAGGGTCAGAGATCATACGGGCCAATAAACGCATAATCCGTCGCTGGTATTTGATAACCAGCAAATCAAAAGCCCGCTTGTCGCCTTGCTGGACTTGTTGCACCAGATCTTTGTCTACGTCATGAGTCATATCGTTCCCGCTGTAGCAGATCCGCTATGTTGAAGTTGATAACGCAATAGGTGTATATGTAAATGTCTCCATGCCGTTAGAGAGTGTGCACTACGCCAAATTACACAATGGTATTTAAGACCAGGACTATCAAGCACCTGCACTTGTACACACACCGCCCACGCACTCTGCCATATCTGTGTAATGTGCACAGGCTGAGGACGAGCAGTTAATAAAAAAAATTGGCTTTGTTGATTGCAACCCAAAGCATGAATAACTTGAGTTAAGCTTTGATAAGTCAAAGCACCCACTACAAAAAGGCTGACACCTAAATATAGGGAAAGAGACAGTTGCCATTGTTGGCTTAAAAGCCCAAGCATACTGAGCAGCAGAACAAGAAACAACAAACCCAACACCTGAACACGTAGAGGTGTACGTGTCTGCCAGTGTTGGGTCTGGGGGATCATGGCTTAGGCCAAACGACGCACCACCATGGTGCCATTAGTGCCACCAAAACCAAAAGAGTTAGATACCGCGACATCTATTTTGGTTTCTCGTGCCTGATTGGCACAATAATCCAAGTCACACTCGGGATCTTGATTAAAGATATTAATCGTAGGAGGTGAGATTTGATTGTATACCGCTAAAGTGGTGAATACAGCCTCTATGCCACCTGCAGCACCTAGCAAGTGCCCAGTCATCGATTTAGTAGAGTTCACAATCACTTTTTTGGCATGATCGCCTAGCGCCAATTTAATGGCTACGGTCTCGTTGATGTCTCCTAGGGGTGTGGAAGTGCCGTGAGCATTAATGTAGTCGATTTCATCTACATTAATCTGACCACTACGCAAAGCATTGTGCATACCACGACGAGGACCATCGCTATCTGGCGTTGTGATATGATGCGCATCAGAGCTCATACCATAACCAACGAATTCACCATAAATACGCGCACCACGTTTTTTAGCGTGCTCGTATTCTTCGAGAACCAATACACCCGCACCCTCGCCCAAAACAAAACCATCACGATCCACATCCCAAGGACGGGAAGCGGTTTCAGGGTCGTCATTGCGCGTAGAGAGAGCTCGCATTGCGGCAAAACCACCCACACCCAAAGGGGAGACCGTGGCTTCGGCACCGCCAGCTACCATCACGTCTGCATCGCCGTATTCAATCAAACGCGCAGCATCGCCAATGGAGTGCAAGCCAGTGGTACATGCGGAAACAACCGCATAGCTAGGGCCTTTTAGGCCTAACAAAATAGACAGTTGACCGGAGACTAAATTAATTAGTGAACCCGGTACAAAAAACGGGGAAATACGGCGCGGGCCGCGTTCGAGGTAATCGGACTGCGTGGCCTCGATACGAGGTAAACCGCCAATCCCCGAACCAACAATAACACCAATGCGATCAGCATTTTCTGCGGTGACTTCTAGGCCAGCGTCTTGCCACGCCTGTACACCTGCCGCCACACCATAATGGATAAAGGTATCCATGGTTTTGGCTTCTTTGGCAGAAATATACTGCGTAACATCAAAATCTTTAACCTCACCCGCAATCTGGGCTGTTAGAGCAGAAGCATCAAAGCGTGTGATACGCCCTATGCCTGAACGCCCATTAACGATGTTATCCCAAGCGGTTGGTATATCATTGCCGACTGGGGACACTATACCTAGACCGGTAATCACGACACGTCGTTTCACGGATGACTCCTAAATACAAAAAAAGCGGTTCGTAGCGAATGACCCAATATCATGTACCGAAGCGAACTAAGGTAGAGCCACTGTATCATTCTCTGTAAACCGCCTTGAGCTAAGAGGCAAGCCATGACACGGTTGTGCATAGCCTGCCTACACCCAGGTTTGAAATTACTGCTCGCTGTTAGCGTTAATGTAGTTAACAGCTTGCTGAACCGTCGTGATTTTCTCAGCTTCTTCGTCTGGGATTTCGGTTTCGAATTCGTCTTCGAGCGCCATCACGAGCTCGACCATGTCGAGCGAGTCGGCACCGAGGTCGTCAAGAAAAGAAGATTCGTTCTTGATCTCGGCTTCGTTTACGCCAAGTTGTTCAGCGACGATCTTCTTGACGCGCTGTTCGATGCTTTCCATGCAGATTCTCCAAATTGGGGATTAATTCCCGCAAATTATAGCCAAACAATCAAAAAGGGTGCAGGCTATGACCAAAAACGGCAATATCGACTGTCATCAATACATAATTGAAACTAAGACGATATGCCCCTTAAAAAAATAGTTAAGTGGTAATTTAACCTTAGATCAGCTTTTCGCCAAGCCTTTTACATGTACATGCCGCCATTGACGTGCAACGTCGTACCTGTAATGTAGTCGGCTTGAGGGCCTGCTAAAAAGGTTACAGCATTCGCAATGTCTTCGCTTTGACCTAATCGACCTAAAGGTATTTGAGTGAGCAAAGCGCTTTTCTGTTCGTCAGATAGGGCGCGAGTCATATCCGTATCGATAAACCCAGGAGCCACACAATTGACAGTAATATTGCGACTACCAAGCTCACGTGCCAAAGCACGTGACATACCCGCCACGCCTGCTTTAGCTGCGGCGTAGTTGGCCTGCCCAGAGTTGCCACTGTATCCAACCACTGAGCTGATGTTTATTATACGACCCCAACGGGCTTTCATCATAGGACGAATTACGGCACGGCTTAAACGAAAGACAGCACGTAAGTTGGTGTCCATCACCGCATCAAAATCTTCGTCCTTAAGACGCATTGTGAGATTGTCTCGTGTGATGCCCGCGTTATTGACTAATATATGAGGTCCGCCCTCTTTAGACAACTGGGCAATTAAATCATCACATGCTTGACTATCTGTGACATCAAGCTGCACGCCACGTCCGTGTGGGCTATCTAAATACGCTGTGATCGCCTCAGCACCTTCGGTGGTGGTGGCTGTACCGATAACCTGAGCCCCTTGGGCCTGTAACTGTAAAGCAATGGCTTTACCCAGTCCTCGAGTCGCGCCCGTCACGAGCGCAATTTTTCCAGCTAAAGGCAATGTTGTCATATGCAATTAATCTTGTAGGCTGCTTAGAGCTAGTTCTAGGGAAGCTGGGTCATTGATGGATAAGACAACCATCTCTTTATCAATGCGTTTTACCAAACCAGACAACACTTTGCCTGGGCCGCACTCGACGATATGGGTGACCCCTAAGTCGCGCATTTTCTCGATGGTTTCCACCCAACGCACGGGATGGCAAGCCTGACGTGCCAAGGCTGATTTGATATCAATCGTATCATCTGGCCACTCTACGTCTACGTTGTTGATCACAGGAATACGAGGTGCATCCAATTCGACGTGTTTAAGGGCCTCAGTCAAGACCTGAGCAGCTGGCTCTAATAAGCTAGAGTGAAAAGGCGCCGATACAGGCAACAACACAGCACGTCGGGCCCCAGCGGCTTTAGCTAACTCACAAGCCCGTTCTACGGCCTCTTTGTGGCCAGCAATCACGATTTGACCTGGCGCATTGAAATTCACAGGCTCAACGACTTGGCCTTGGGCTGCAGCTGCACATACCTGACGGATTTGAGCATCGTCTAAATTAAGTATAGCGGCCATGGCGCCTACGCCCACAGGAACAGCATCCTGCATAGCATTGGCACGCACACGAACCAATTTAACGGCATCTGCTAGACGCAAAACGCCTGACACAGTCAAAGCGGAATATTCGCCTAAGCTATGGCCGGCTACTACATCAGGCAAAGCCCCACCGGCTTCAACCCATGCATTAAACATGGCTACAGCAGCCAACAGCATCGCTGGCTGGGTGTTCGTAGTTAGATTTAAATCGGCTTCAGGGCCATTAGCTATCAGCCCACTAAGGTCCTGACCTAAGGCTTCGTTAGCGATCTGAATATCGTGTTGCACAGTGCTGTTTTCAGCCCATGCGTCGAGCATACCCACAGACTGGGAGCCCTGACCTGGAAATACAAATGCAATTTTTTTCATGTTCTTCACTGTAAAAATAACTGCTGTTTAGCCTAGCACAAAATAATTAAAGGCGCGCTAGGACAGAACCCCAAGTAAAACCGCCCCCTACCCCTTGCATCAGCAAGGTTTGACCACGTTGCACACGGCCATCTTTACGAGCGGCGTCTAAGGCCAAGGGCACACTAGCAGCAGAAGTATTAGCGTGCTTATCCAAGGTAATAACGACTTTTTCCGTTGGAACGCCAAGTTTGCGTCCAATAAAATTAATAATACGTACGTTGGCCTGATGTGGAATCAGCCAATCGATTTGATCCATAGTTAGCCCAGCTTGGGCCACTACGTCTTGACCTGATTTGCTTAATGCATTGACAGCAAATTTAAAAACGGCTTGGCCATCCATGCGTAAAAAGGGATCGCCTACGACTTCACCATAGGACACATTTCCCGCCGCGCATAAGATATGATTTTGGCTACCATCGGCTTTAAGCTGAGTTGCCAAAATACCAGGCTCGTCGGATTGACTCAGCACAACGGCACCCGCGCCATCGCCAAACAACACACAGGTGCTACGGTCTTTCCAATCAAGAATAGAAGAGAACACCTCGGCGCCAATCACCAGCGCTTTAGTTGCATTACCGGCCTTAATCAAAGCATCTGCTGTAGTCAAAGCATACACAAAGCCGCTACAGACCGCTTGCACATCAAAGGCAGCACCACCCGAAATACCAAGCTGATTTTGCACCAAGCACGCCGTGCTAGGAAAAACAAAATCAGGCGTAGAGGTTGCCACTACAATCAGATCAATATCGGCCGCATCTAACCCCGCGTCCTTTAGAGCAGCCTGCGCCGCAAACGTAGCGATTTGACTGGTGGTCACACCACGCTCTGCAATATGGCGCTGCCGAATACCCGTGCGCTCTATAATCCATTGGTCAGAGGTTTCAATACCATCTTGAGCCAATTGAGCAGCCAGCTCATCGTTGCTAACTATACGGGGGGGCAAATAGGCACCAGTACCGATTATTTTGGTATATGGCATTGTGAAATCCTTGATATGCTGCGCTTAGAGCGCAGGCTCAGACTGCGAATCCAGAGGAAGCTCTTTACTGGTGTTCGCCTCAAGCTGATGGCGTAAACGATCAATCGCTTCGGTAGTTCCAGTTAACAAACCGTTTTTCACAGCGTCTCGAGCGCGTTGCAAGGCATAGCCATATGCGTAGGCATCTGCAGAGCCATGACTTTTTATAACGATACCACGTAAGCCTAACAAAGCTGCACCGTTATAACGGCGGTTGTCGACACGATGGCCCAAACGGCTTAGTACAGGTTTAGCCACCAAACCTGCTGCCATTGACAAGCTGTTACGCGTAAATTCCTCGCGCAACATCGAGGCCACCATCTTGGCTAAACCCTCGAGGGATTTTAAGACGACATTGCCTACAAACCCGTCGCACACCACCACATTAACTGTGCCTTTGCAAATATCATCGCCCTCTACGTTACCGTAAAAATTTAGGCCACTGTGGCGTAGTAGCTCGGCGGCTTGTCGAACGACTTCGTTACCTTTAATGACCTCTTCACCGATATTCAGCAAACCCACAGAGGGGCTAGGCTGTTTATCTACGATAGAAGTCAAAGCGGTGCCCATAATAGCAAACTGCAGTAAATGCTCAGCCGTGCAGTCTACGTTAGCACCTAAATCTAGCATAGTAGTTGCGCCTCCAGTCTGATTAGGGATGGAGGTCGCTATCGCCGGACGGCTAATGCCATCTAATGTTTTAAGCACATAGCGCGAAATCGCCATCCATGCGCCTGTATTTCCGGCTGATATACACGCGTCGGCTAGCCCGTCTTTGACAGACTGGGCGGCAACGCGCATAGAGGAATTTTTTTTGCGCCGTAATGCGACCTCAACGGAGTCGTCCATAGTAACGACCTCTGAGGCATGTACTATTTCATACCATTCTCGACTGGGACCACGATTGTGCTGTAAATGCTCAGCAATCGCAGTTTGGTCACCAACAAGCAAGAAAAAGACATCATCGTGTTGCTGAGCAAATTGAGCGGCAGCAGGAATGGTTACAGCCAAACCTACATCGCCCCCCATGCAATCGATGGCGATACGTATGAGTTGATTAGACATGAGAAACGCAACGGCGCAATAAACGAGGATTCAAGAAATTAATCGTCGTTTTTAGTTTGCAATACTTTACGACCACGGTATACGCCATTAGGGCTAATGTGGTGACGCAAATGCAATTCGCCTGTTGTTGTCTCAATTGCAGTGGAAGGACCAGTTAAAGCATCGTGTGAACGACGCATGCCACGACGAGACGGGCTCTTTTTGTTTTGCTGAACAGCCAT
>CANROS010000027.1 GCA_947632305.1 uncultured Paenalcaligenes sp.
CTCAGAGAGCTTAGCGAGACCGATCAGTTGACGGGTCTTTTCAACCGACGAAAATTGGAGCATGACTTAAGGCTTTATTATGAGTCCTATGTACGGCATGCTGTGCCCACCTCTATTTGTATGTTTGACTTAGATAACCTTAAGAAAGTAAATGATTCTCAAGGCCACCATGTCGGTGACGAGCTTATTCAAGCTGCGGCTAGATTATGTATTAGGGCCTTAGAGGACAAGGGGACGGCTTGTCGTTTGGGTGGGGATGAGTTTGTGGTGCTCTTGCCTAATACTGGCTGTAACGCAGCTTTGCAATGGGCTCAGCAATTACGAGGTCGTTTTAACCAAGGCCTACATCGTTTTGCTATAGACAACAGGTTTATTACGGTAAGCATAGGTGTTACGACAATGCTCTCGGGCGATGCGTCGTTCGAGGATGCGTTAAGACGTGTAGATCGCGCTTTGTACGAAGCAAAGAACCTGGGTAAAAACAGAGTGGTCTTAGTCTGAGCTGGAAGCCCTAAAAGCGACACAACTAAGTAAATAATAAACGACGCTCACTCGGTGTCATATTGAAGTGGCGACGGTAGGCTTTGTTAAAGTGGGATTGATCTGAGAAGCCAACCTGATAGGCAATGTCTGAAAGGGGTGAGTCAATACGATTAATAATAAGCTGGTCAGCAGCCAGTAGGCGCGTTTCAAGTACTGTGGATCTAAATGTTGTGCCTTGATTTTGAAAGAGGTTTTGTAGGGTTCTGGGAGCGAGATTGAGGTGCTGGCTTAAACTATTCAGACTAAGATTAGGGTCGTTTAGATGCCTTCTAATATAAGAGCAGGCGCGATTATAGAGGGCTTGTTGTGGTGTTTTTCTCTCGCTTTCAGTACAAAGATCACCCTCAAGGGTCATTGTCACCAACTCAAGTAAACAATTGTTTGCTAGCTCCACTTGATGGGGCAAAAGCTGGTCAAAATTTTGCAGTAGGCTCATTAAATAGTCTCTTAATAAGTGGCTGCCTGCATTATGGGGTAAAGATCGCGCCGCGAAATCATGAATCAACCCTGAGCGAGTCAAAGCGCCCGCCAAAGGAAGGCGTACACAGGTCATGGCTACGCCATCATCAAAATCAAACGTAAACGGCGAGCTGCCTAGGTTAATACTGATATCGCCGGGCGCTATAGACAAATGGCGTCCATATTGTTGTAAGTGACACTGTCCTGCTTGATGTAGGTTAATGAACAACCAGTCGTTGAGGTGATCTTCGGTGTTACAGATCACTTGATAAGACTGAGCGTGTAATTGGTTAATAGAGAGTGTGCCTATTTGTTTTGCCTTTAGATGAGCTTGAAAAGGCGCAGCCGAGTGGCGCAACTGGGTGTGTACTTTTAAAAAAGCCGAGGAAATGGCTTCGTTCCATAAGGATAGGGCGCACTTTGAGCCTAAGCCGTTTGTACTCCAAATTGTAGTCCGTTCCATAGTGCTCTCATTGAAGGGGTGCGCCTAAAGACAAAGTGTTGGCGTCTGGGTGCAAGACAGTCTCTACAAATTAAGGATAATAAGACTAAGAGACATGCCAGATCCGTATTCGCGCAATGTCTATAAAAATTCATAGATTACTCAAGGAGACGACAAATGAGTTCAACTGTAAAGACCTATTATCCCTATATCAATGGTCAGTTCTGGCAGTCTGAGGGGCAGCCGCTGAAAGAGATTAGAAACCCTTTTAATGGTGATTTGATTGGGCAGGTTTATTTAGCAACGGCAGCCGATATTGAAGCCGCACTAGCCAGTGCCGAACAGGCTCAAAAAAACTGGGGTAAAACGTTAGCCAAAGAAAGAGAAGCCATCTTATTAAAGGCGGCTGATATTGTTGAGCAACGACGTTTGGAGATTGTGCAGGTTTTAGTAGAGGAGGGGGGGAATGTCTTTGGCAAAGCCATGTTTGAGTGCGATTATATTATTAGTACCTTTAGGATTGCAGCGGGCCAAGCCCGTGAAGTGCGCGGTGAAACCTTACCGGCAGAAACGCCAAATCGATTATCTATGACAATACGCCAACCTTTGGGCGTGGTGGTGGGGATAGGTCCTTTTAATGCCCCGCTATTATTGAATGGTAAAAAACTCGCGCCAGCTTTAGCTGCAGGTAATAGTTTTATTTTGAAACCCTCTCCTTACACGCCCATGGCTGCTTTGTTATTTGCAGAAATCCTTGAAGAGGCGGGGTTGCCTCCTGGTGTGTTGAGCGTGATTCCCACTACAGATGAGGCGTTAGGAGACACGCTCTTTTCTGATCACCGTGTCAAGCTAATTACATTTACCGGTTCGGCTCGGGTAGGTCGTTTATTAGCGGAGTTAGCGGGTCGCTATCAAAAGCGTATTGTCTTGGAGCTAGGGGGCAAGAGTCCTTTAGTGGTGCTGGCGGATGCCGATGTGGATTATGCGGTGCGCTCGGCCGCTTTTGGGATTTTTTTCAATCAAGGTCAAGTGTGTATGGCGAATTCACGCATTATCGTGGAGGCGCCTATTTATGATGCATTTTGTGCGGCCTTCGCAGCAAAAGTAAAACAAGTGCCCTTTGGTGATCCCGCCTTGGAACAAACCGCTGTGGGTCCATTAATAGATGCGGGTCAGGTCAGTTTTATTCAGCAGCATATCGACGAGGCAGTTTCTAAAGGGGCGACCTTACTGACCGGAGGCAACGCAGAGGGCAATGTCTTGGAGCCTTCGGTCCTGGTAGGAGTGACGCCGGGCATGGAGGTCTACAATGAAGAGAGCTTTGGGCCATTAGCCGCCATTTATAAGGCTCAAGATTTTGATCATGCCGTAGAGATTGCCAATGACACGTCTTATGGTTTGTCTTCAGGGATTATCACCAATGATTTGCAAAAAGCCTTTGATTTTGCACTACGGGTGGAGGCCGGGTCTGTTCATATTAATGACAATGCGTTTGATGATGATCCAAACGCTCCGTTTGGTGGTTTTAAAGACAGTGGTTATGGCAAAGAAAATGGCCGTTATTCCATCGCAGACATGACCGAGTTGAAATGGGTTACCGTGCAGTTAGGAGAGCGGCCGTTGCCCTTTTAAACAACTATTTCTTGTAGTGGTACACGACATCAGTACTCGCTAGCAGTTATAGTGCTAATGAGTACTGACCCTTTTTTCGCCCAGATAAAGCGGTCAGGGTGTGTGCCGAGCAAGAGTTAGCGAAGGAGTAAACATGGGATTATTAGTTGATGGTCAGTGGGTAGACGAGTGGTATGACACCGACTCAACGGGTGGAAATTTTGTGCGCTCAGATTCTCAGTTTAGGAATTGGATTACGGCGGATGGTCAGGCGGGACCTACAGGCGAGGCTGGGTTTAAAGCGCAAGCGGGACGGTATCATCTTTATGTCTCTTTAGCTTGCCCTTGGGCGCACCGAGCTTTGGTTTTTAGGGCGCTTAAAGGGCTAGAAGACATGATCAGCGTTTCGGTAGTGAACCCGTACATGGGTGAGCAAGGCTGGAACTTTGCTTCTGCTCCTGGCGTTGTGGCGGATCCAGTTCAAAACGCTAACTATTTGTATGAGCTTTATCAGCGTGGCCAGGCGGATTACACCGGTCGCGTTACAGTACCTTTATTGTGGGATTTGCATTTGGATAGGCCAGTCAGCAATGAGTCGGCTGATATTATTAGAATGTTTAATTCTGCCTTTGATAAGGTAGGGGCCAAAGCGGGAGATTATGTACCAGCCGCACGACTGGCAGAGATTGAAGAGGTCAATGCATTGGTGTATGACTCGATTAATAACGGGGTCTACAAGGCTGGGTTTGCAACAGAGCAAGATGTTTATGAGCAAGAAGTCACAGCCTTGTTTGCTGCATTGGACCAATTAGAAGAGCGCTTAAGTCGGCAGCGTTATTTGTTAGGAGCCTATTTAACAGAGACGGATTGGCGTTTGTTTACGACGTTAATTCGTTTTGATCCTGTGTATTACGGTCATTTTAAATGTAATTTACAGCGGTTAAAGGAGTATCCGAATCTGTGGGGTTATATGCTAGAGCTCTATCAGTGGCCAGGCGTAGCCGCCACTTTTAATTTAGATCATGTGAAAGAGCATTATTACGGCAGCCATCCCACCATTAATCCAAATGGTATCGTGCCTTTAGGCCCGCGATTGGATTTACATGCAGAGCATGGGCGAGATAGAGCTTACGTTTAGATTAAAAGAGCGTGTAAAAGCAGCTCGCTACAGAGGCGAATATTGCTAGAATAGAGTTGCGTAGGCGCAATTTATTTTATTTACCGTTAGGGAGCCTCTTATGGCGAAAAACAGCACAGAAGAACTTGATCCTGAAGAAATTGAACTGATTGAGTGGTGTATAGAGGTTGAGGGGTTTTTAGTGGCAGCGGGTGCTTCTGAACGAGAAGCCCAAGCGTATATCGAAGAAGAAGCCGAATGGTTTACGGATTTATTCTTCGAAGGCTATTCACCCGAGCAGGCTGCTCAAGAAGCATTAGCGTAAATAAGTAATAAGCGGCGAGCAATACGCCGCTTATTGCACATAATAACAACAGAGAAGGAATATGATTGCTTTAGGCGTGATGGGGTGGCTCGTTGTAGTGGCCATAGCAAGTGGGGCGGGTTTTGCTTTGGCAAGCTGGTTGCGGGTACGAGCTGGCATTCGGTATGAAGCGCTGCTTCATCAAAATGAAGTGGCCCAAAGTCGTCTAGAGGAACAAGTCTCTGCCGCACAGGTTGAGATCCAGCGTTTACAGAATCACACTGCAGAGCTGACGGCTCAATTACATTTAAGTCAGCAACAAGAACAACAATGGCAGATTCAGTCTTACGAAGCAGAAAAAAAATACAGTATTACAGCCGCTGAAAAACAGTCGGTTCAGCGCCAATTGGAAACCATGCAACGGCATTGGGATCAACTACAAGAACAAAAATACGCGCTACAGCAAGAATTGAATACGTTGTGGCGAGACCATACTGAATTAAAAACCACTCTACAACAACGTGAGGAAAATCACCAAGCACAGCTTGAGCAATTAACAGCAGCGCGCGCGAGCCTAACTCAAGAGTTTGAAAATCTAGCCCATAAAATTTTTGAAGAAAAAGGCAAGAGCTTTGCGCTAAGCAGTCAAAGTGGCATAGATCATTTGCTGAAGCCTTTTCGCGAGCAAATAGACGGCTTCCAAAAACGGGTTAATGATGTGCATGATGCGGCTCAGCGTAGTCAAGCTAGCTTATATACTGAAATTAAAAATATGATGGCCATAGGCTTAAAAATGAGCGAAGAGGCCACTAATTTAGCTAAAGCCTTAAAAGGTGACTCTCAACAGCGTGGCGCGTGGGGCGAGGCGCAGTTGCACCGAACTTTAGAAATGAGCGGCTTGGTAGAAGACGCGCATTACGAAGCGCAAACTAGTTTTAAAGATGATCAGGGCAAAACCAAGCAAACGGATTTCATTGTCAAACTCCCTGACAATAAACACTTAATCATTGACAGCAAGGTGACGCTCAATGCCTATGACAAAGCCATTGCTGCCACCAACCCTGAAACTTATGCCTTAGCCATTGAGGAACACACTGTCGCCGTACGTAAACATATTGATGACTTAGCCAGCAAAGACTATACCAATGTGATTGGCATGCGCAGCCCTAGTTTTGTATTGATGTTTATGCCCATAGAGCCTGCATATATTGAGGCGTTAAAACACCATAAAGACTTGTTTGATTATGGGTATAAAAAAGGCATTGTTTTGGTGTCGCATACGACCTTAATCCCTATTTTACGTACTGTGTCTAACTTATGGATGCTAGAGCGTAGTCATGTGGAAGCGCGAGAGATCAGCGAGCGTGCAGGTGATATTTATAATCAGGTTTGTTTAGTTTCTGAGCGTATAGCCAAGTTAGGCGGTACCTTAAAAACGGCCAGTAATCACTATAATCAAGCAGTGACTGCCTTGGCAGGGCAGCAAGGTCTGTATGGCAAGGTAACGCGTTTTAGCGAGCTTTCTACCAAAATAAGCCGACAATTACCTGATCTTAATCCTGCCTTACTGGACTTTGAGTCTGAGCGCTTAAATTTAATTGTGAATCCAGTGGAGTCGGAACCCAGCGAGGTCATGACAGAGTCCAGTTCCTAATAGGAGCACAAGTTGATAACAAACAAACCGGTTCTTATTATTCAGCATACTGAGGTGGCGCAGCCAGGGGCTATTTTGACGGTTTTAGATCAACTGCAAATACCTTGGCAACTTTTGTCTTTAGAGCGGGGCGACCCTTACCCTCAACACTTAGAAAAATGGAGCGGTTTGGTGTTGCTCGGCGGGGCAATGAGCGCGAATGACTCTTTGGATTGGATTCAGCACGAGCTCACGTTAATCCGCCAAGCAGATGAATTAGGCCTACCTATTTTAGGGCATTGTTTAGGAGCGCAGCTGTTATCCAAGGCGCTTGGTGGTCATGTGTATGCTAGCCCTCAGACTGAAATTGGTTGGCAAGACATACATGTGGAAAACCCAGCACTTAGTATGGAATGGTTTGGCGTCCGTGGTTTGACGGTTCCTGTTTTTCAGTGGCACCGAGAAATGTTCAGCTTGCCAAAACACACGCAGTTACTGTTTAGCAGTCAGGCTTGTCCTCATCAAGCCTATGTATTAGCCAATAAACACATGGCTGTGCAGTTTCACTTGGAAGTGACCCCAGAGATAATTCAGCGGTTTTTAGTTAATAGCGCTAACTACTTAAAGCAGCAACAGGCAATGGGTAATGCCTTTGTTAGTACTAGAGCTGAGATAGAGCAGGGCATAGCCAGCCATTTGGCAGCGAGTCACCAAATGCTTTTTCATCTATATCAACGCTGGGTTCAAGGCCTGCAGCATTAGTAGTGCCTAGTCATCATGGTGTTTACGTTTGGCTAGGTATTCACGGCGTGTGCGTTCTAGACGTAAGATCTTAAAGTGAACGGCATTTCTTTCTACGTCTGTTTCTGCTTTTTCTTGGGTTAAGCGTAAAGCTTTTAGCTCTTCGTTTAGCTGCATTAAGCCTTTAGTAAAATAATCGACTTCATCGTTACTGATGTGAGGCTTAGGGGGCTTGGGGATAGCCGTTGTTTCGAACTCAGCAGAAGGGGTAGATATCAGTTCGGGCAGGGGCAGTGGTTTTGTTTTTTCGAGATTGTTTTTAGGTTGATTTGCAGCAGTACCATATAAAAATTGGCCTGCCTTATAAGCGGTTTGATTAACGAGGTTAGACGTCGCAACTAAGCCTTGGGCCAAGTTTTTGGCTTTTTTTAATTCTTCTAGAGCTTGACGTAGATTCACTTTTTTCATCGTTAAGTCCTTCGGTGCTAGGTAGACGAGTAAAGTTGTTATGGTTGGAGTCAACACTACAGGTCTGCGGGTCATGGCCAACCTAGTGTGTTAAGGAGCTAAAGTCATCTAGTGGTTATGGGGTGGGTTAAAACAGAACTCAGTGGAGTTGACTGGTCTAAACTGTGCCATAGTTGTTGTCTGCAATATTGTTTAATTTGCCGACTTTTTTCGTAAGTAATAGGTAAAAAACCACCAGCAAGTTGCTGAAGTAGGTGGATTTGTTCTCGGTAGCAAGGACGTGATGCCTCGGCCACTTGGTTTGCCGTGTAGCCACGCTTGCACCAGTTGGACCACTGTTGAATTTGTTCTAGTGAGACCGAGCGGTGTGGACTGACTATGTGATGATAGGCATTAAAATGGGTACCTATACAATCGGACAGTTCGTCTTGTGCCATAGCACTAAAAGGTAACGCCAAGGCGGCACAAAGGAAAAGTTTGGCCAAACGCACGTGTTCTCCTTTTTCAATTAAATCTTTGCATTATGTAACAGTCTGTCTAAGTATAACCGAATTCAAATTTCAAGTTAGATGTAAAAAATGGTTTACTATGGTTTTTAAATAGACAATCAACCGAGGAGGCCTGCATGCAAAATATTTATTCTATTAATGGCATTGTGCCTGTAGTTCATGAAACGGCTTATGTGCATCCCACCGCTGTGCTAATTGGTGATGTCATCATTGGCCCAGGCGTGTATGTGGGGCCATTAGCCAGTTTACGTGGTGATTTTGGCCGTATTATTATGAAAGCTGGCTCTAATATCCAGGATACGTGTGTCATCCATGGCACCCCAGAACAAGATACTGTGGTTGAAATAGATGGGCATATTGGGCATGGGGTAGTACTGCATGGCTGTACGATTGGGCGTAACGTCTTGGTGGGCATGAACGCGGTAGTCATGGATCAGTGTGACATCGGGGCTGATAGCATTATCGGTGCGATGGCTTTTGTAAAAAAAGGCATGGTGGTCGCACCTCGTAGCCTAGTGGCTGGCGCTCCGGCAAAGGTAATCAAAGAGCTCTCTGATGCCGAAATTCAAAACAAGTTGCTTGGTACGCATATGTATCAACGCTTGGCTCAGCGTAGTCTAGAGACGATGCAGCAGGTAGAGCCTTTACGTGAGGTGGAAACAGATCGGGCTCGACTCCGTCCGGAAGACATTTACCCCGACTATTATCGATCATAGTTTTTCTTAGGGCGTATTGAGCGCAGCAAATTTATAGCGCAATTAAAGGATAATTACGATGAGAATCGCATTGTTTATATTGGGTGCTTTGGCAGCAGGATATTTAATTGTAAAAGGTTTTAA
The DNA here is from genome assembly GCA_947632305.1 of uncultured Paenalcaligenes sp. GTDB lineage: Bacteria > Pseudomonadota > Gammaproteobacteria > Burkholderiales > Burkholderiaceae_B > Paenalcaligenes. The sequence continues at coordinate 8,667 of CANROS010000027.1, forward strand.
GCAGATGCTTGCCGAAAGCCGTGGGCAGTCGGAATCAGATAACAAAAGACTACCTCATGACGAGGAATAGATCAGTGCTTTGGTTTTAAGCTTAATCGTTATTATTGTGCTTTGATTATTCGGTTCTTGATATTAAATAAATAAGTATTAATAAAGAAAATCCCCCTAAGAAACATAAAAAAGGTAATAGTTCATATAGGTTTTGATTCGTCATTGTGATTTCCTTGGGTAATGACTGGATTTGATTATTTAGTCATGAATGCTGTTTATTTATTAGTGGTTCTATAAAAATAGGTTTGGTGTTTTAACGTATTTCGCTACTTTAAAAACAAGTCATCTTATTGCAGAACTTATGTAATTATATCAGAGTGTAAGGCAAGATGCTTGAAGCTTAAAATGTTAATTATTAACAAGTTAGCGACCAGTAGAGATGGTGCAGACAAGGCCTCGGTCGCAAGTTTGCGTAAACCCATCGCGCCAACTTGTGACCGAGACCTCACCGACTGCATCACAGAGGTAAGTTGTATTTTTTTTGTAAATCAACGAGGCATTCGTTTTGAGAGTGCCCTACCAGTGCCTGGCATTTGGCTTTGTCTTGCTCGAACTCAGGGCTGGCTTGGTTGGCTTTAACAGAGCCGCGTTCATCTGCATGTGGGTTGTTTTTGGCGCCTTTGTGCAGGGCCTCTTCGTTTTTATGGGCGTGCTGCCCTGGAGCGCCTTCGGCTTTAGGGCCGTTGGAAATTTCATCAGCAGTGTGTGGCTGTATTTGTTTAGTATCTAATTCGGGTCGGTAGTTTTCACTTTGGGTAGCATATAAGGTAGGGGCGCTAAATAATGCTAGAACAACTGAGCTTAAAATAACTTTCTTTTTTAAAGATACGTTTTTCATAAAAATCTCCTTAAATGCCATGGTTTTAAACCAACCTGTGTTGATGAAAATAGCAGGTACATTAGCTCCTAGCAATTTCCATTCCTATTCAGATTGTTAAGTAGGTATCAAAATATTATTTTTTGTGACTATGTAATAAAATAAACGATTAGTCACATTTGAATTGTTAAAGACAGTTAGTATGGGCTTTAGAGGCTTCTTTTTTAGTTTTCAGTTTCTAATAGGAAATTTACATGCCTTACATTCTAGTCTTAGAGCGAGAGCCAGAGGTCGCACAAGACATAGCTCAAACCGCAGAGGCCGCTGGTTATGCTGTAGGGGTGGTCCAAGAGCTGAAACAGGTACTCTTGGTGTTACAGCAGCGCAGTATTACCGCTTTGGTGATTGACTTAGTGATGTATGAGTCAGCCCTAGAAGAGATCCAACAAGCCACCACCCAATTCTTGCCAGTCATCGGTCTCACTACACAAGACAGTGCTTGTTTAAAAGATCGTATTCAGCAGTTGGGTTTAGTGGGCTTATTGAACAGAGCACAGGCCAAGCAGCAAATAGCGCCTTTGTTTGATAAGCTCTTAGAGCGTTTTTATGAGGAAAAATACCAGCTCAGTGCAAGCGCCTCAGGGGTGGCACCTCGCCACTTTGTAGGGCAGTCTGTTCCTATGAAGCAGTTGTACTTTGAAATAGAGCGGGTGGCTAAAACCAATGTGCCGGTCTTAATCGTAGGGGAAAGTGGGACTGGAAAAGAATTAGTGGCTTTGGCTTTACACCAGCAAAGTGCTCGTACCGATGAGAATTTTCTCCCTTTAAATTGTGGTGCTATTTCTAACCAGCTGATCGAGAGCGAGTTGTTTGGCCATGAAAAAGGTAGTTTTACGGGGGCCGACAAAGCACGCCAAGGTTTTTTTGAGTTAGCGACCAAAGGGACGTTGTTTTTAGATGAAATTACTGAAATGCCAGCCGAAATGCAGGTGCGGTTGTTGCGTGTCTTGGAAACTGGACAATATATGCGAGTCGGCGGCACCAAGGTTCTAACGACTGAAGCGCGTATTGTTGCAGCCACTAATCGCGAGCCCAAAGAGGCCATAGACCAAGAAAAGCTACGTGAGGATCTATTTTATAGACTCAACGTATTTCCTATTTATGTGCCACCTCTTCGAGAGCGTGGCGATGATATTTGGTTGTTGGCGTTGTACTTTTTAGAGCAAATGAATGTACAGCAAAACACTCAAAAAGTATTTGCTGAGGACACTCAAGCGCAGCTGATGCGCCATAGCTGGCCAGGTAATGTCAGGGAACTTAGAAATGCCGTGTGGCGCAGCTATATTTTAGCGCAGGGGAATGAGGTCGAGCTACGAGCTGAAGGGTTGGGTGAGCCACTTAAGCAATAGACTGACCAAGGCCAAGGTCCCAACTCCTGCACACCACAAAATCATAAACCAAAACCAATGAGCCCATGCTGTGGTGGACTTTTTTTTAATAGTGTTTGGTTTGCTCATGCACTTTGCCTCTAAAAACATAATAGTTCCAGCCGGTATAAATTAGAATAACTGGCAGAATCAGGGCTGCGCCAATCAGCATAAATAACAAACTCGAGTCGGGCGCTGCAGCGGTTTGGTAGTCTAATAAAGGAGGAACTAAATAAGGCCAGAGGCTAATACTGAGTCCTGAAAGCCCTAAGACGATGATGGCGAGGGCGCCTAAAAAAGGCATCAGTTGCCAGCCTTTTTGGTGGCTTCTTAAAAGTAAAAAGCTAATTAAAGCGATGCAAAGGGGGACGGGCATGAAAATAATAAGATTAGGTAGACTAAACCAGCGTTGCCAAATGGTGGGGTTCATGAGCGGTGTCCATAAGCTAATGATCCCAATGACGAGCAGCTGCAACCAAACCAAAGGGCTTAGCCAGGCATACATTTTTTGTTGTAACGTGTTTTGAGTCTTGAGAATAAGCCAACTGCACCCTAATAAGGCATAGCAAATAGTTAAACCCAAACCAGTAAATAGAGTAAAGGCGCTGAGCCAATGCCAAGCAAGTAAGGATTGATCAGCGAGGGCTTCAGGAGGGATACCCTGTACGATGGCTCCTACCACTACCCCTTGCATGAACACGCTAATAAAAGAGCCAAAGATAAAAGACAGGCTCCATAACGGTTTATGAGCTGGGTCGGCGTTATGCCTGAACTCAAAGGCTACGCCTCTAAAGATTAAAGCTAACACCATTAGTGTTAGCGGTAGCGCTAAGTAGCTTAATAACACCCCATAGGCCAAGGGAAATGCACCAAATAAGCCCGCTCCGCCCATTACCAACCACGTTTCGTTGCCGTCCCAGACTGGCGCCACTGTGTCCATCATCACATCGCGTTGTTTTTCATCGGGGAAAAATAGATAAAGTAGGCCAATGCCTAAATCAAAGCCATCTAGCACTACGTACATAAATAGGCTAAAAACTAAAATTCCAAACCACACCGTAGCAAGATCAATCATGGGCAACCTCCTCGGGCAGTGGGGTTCTGGCTAATCTAAACAGATAATAAAAACCACTACCAAAAATCAAGCAATACACCACTACGAAGCTAATTAAGCTGAAGCTCATATAGGAGAAGGAGTGAGGAGAGACGGCATCCTTGGTGCGCAAAATGCCATAAATTACCCACGGCTGGCGTCCCACTTCGGTAGTGAACCACCCAGCCAATAAGGCAATAACCCCAGAGGCACCCATTAGCTGCATCCAGTTTAAGAAGCTTTTTTTCTCATAGAGCTGCCGGTTACGACGTAACCACAGACTCCAAGCAGCGCTGGCCAGCATTAACAAGCCAATGCCCACCATGATTCTGAAACTCCAAAAAACCACCGTTGCATTGGGGCGGTCTTCGGGGGCGAATTCTTTGAGTGCAGGCGTAGGCGTGTGCAAATCGTGGTGCAAAATTAAACTGCCTAATTTGGGAATGGCGACTTGGAAATGGGTTTTTTCTGCTTGCATATCGGGCCAGCCAAATAAGATTAAAGAAGAACCATTGGGTTCTGGGTCCCAGTGGCCCTCCATGGCAGCAATTTTGGCAGGTTGGTGTTTTAGGGTGTTGAGCCCGTGTAAGTCGCCGACTAGTACTTGCAAGGGGGCAAGCACAACAATTAGCCAAAGCGCCATGGAGAACATTTTCTTGGCCGCCGTATGTGCTGGTTGGGGCTGGCGTTTTAATTGCCAGGCAGCTAAGGCCGCAATAAAGAAAGCAGAGCTTAAAAAGGCGGCCAGAGTCATGTGACTTAAGCGATAGGGAAAGGACGGGTTAAAGATAATTTGCCACCAGTCCAGAGGGATGACGCGACCTTCTTCGATCAGATGACCTTGAGGAGTATGCATCCAACTATTAGAGGCCAAAATCCAGAACGTAGACATCAGGGTGCCTAAGGCCACCATTAAGGTAGCAAAAAAATGTAGTTTAGGACCCACCCGATCTCGGCCAAAAATCATTACCCCTAGAAAACCGGCCTCTAAGAAGAAAGCACTGAGGACTTCATAAGTGAGCAAGGGGCCCATCACGGAGCCAGCAAACTCAGACAGGCCACGCCAATGGGTACCAAACTGATAGGCCATGACCACCCCAGACACCACACCTAAGCCAAAGCACAAGGCAAACGGTTTCACCAGAAAAGAAAAGATGTCTAAATAAACTGGATTACGTGTACGTAGCCACAGACCGTTTACCAGTGCTAAATAAGCGGCTAAACCTATACTTAAGGCTGGAAAAATAATGTGGAAGGAAATGGTAAAGGCAAACTGAACCCGAGCCAAAAATAAGGCATTTAACTCGAACATAAACTCCCCTTTAAGTAGGCTTAGCCTTCAAGCTTGGATTGGGCTCGATCAGCAAAATTTTCTGGGTTTTTGGGGTGTGCCGCTGCATAGGCAAGCCACTCTAGTCCGACTTCGCTAATACGTTTAGCTCCCTCAGCATCAATTAAAATATCAAGCTTATGATGAGCAAAATCCATAATTTCATTTAAATCAGCTAAGGCGTAACGTGTTTGATCAGGGTTGTGGGTCACGCCACCATATAACTCTAGGTATTTTTTTAAAACGGTGTAATGAGTTCGTCTCGGTAATAACCCCATTATGGCTCCTTTGTCAGTGGATTAAGTCAGCAGTAGGCCGGTACGCGCGCCAGTGATCATTTCCTGAGCCCAGCGGTATAAAAGAGTGGAATAATTGTATTGAGCCGTTTTTTGAGTGAGCGCGTGGTCTGCTTCGTAGATAATGCGATGCGTCATGGACTTGGCTTCAGTAAAAGCATTGCGATAGTTCAAAATGGTTTGTTTGGGAATGTAAGGGTCGTGTTCGGCTTCTAGTAACAGCACATCCCCTTTAAATAACGAGCCAGCTAGTAGCGCTTGGTTATCCTCTTTGGTGTGGGCTTGTTGGCGATAGGTGGCTAATAGCGTTCGGTTGAGTTGGTCTTTGGGCTTAAGCCATTCATCGTCTTGATATAAAGCGGGTGCCAATAAACTGAGCCATCTAATATCGCGTAACTGACTTAACAGAGTGGCTAAGTAAGCACCGTAGCTATGACCCACGACAGCAATGGATTGCGGGTCTACTAGAGGGTGAGAGATTAATTTGTCATAGGCTAAGCAGGCATCCCGGAGATTTTGAGCGCGTGTGACTTGATCACGTTCGGCTTCGTGTTCGTGGTGGCCCGTTAAATCAAAGGTCAAGCATAAACACCCCAGACCCGCCAGAGTTTGGGCGCGTTTTAAATCAAATCGTTGATCTCCACCCCAACCGTGAATAAACAAAATACCGGGGATAGGAGCACTGGGGCTTAAAAAATGGGCCTGTAAGGGTGAGGTGTCTGGAACTTGGATACGTGTAGAGAAAACGTGAATACTCATTTAGCCCAAACCTCCACTTTTAATCAGGTAACCGTTAGATTCCTGTGCCAGACAATACACATGAGAAGATTGAGTACCTTGTTCTAGATGGGGCGTATAGTGTTCTTGGGTCCAAGCATGCTGAGATTGCAAAGTGGGGTCTACTAACAAAGCTTCCAAGGCATAGAGCTCAGCCATAGAGGCGCCGCCCATGCGCCAAGATTGCTCTAACACCCCTAAGCGCATTTCTCCATCCCAGCCCCTGCCGTGGATCACATCGTAGTTGCGACGGGAGGCAAACAAGGTGGGGTAATAAGAAAAAATACGTTGTTCATATTGCCTAGCAAACTCGAGTATTTTTAAGAGCAAAGGGGCGTCTAAGTGTTGGCGCAGTTGTTCATAGTCGCCACGCACTGCCAGTAAACGCGTTCCCCCATAGGTGGCTTTTTTTGCTAGATTTAGCGTGGCGCGTTGCTCTCCTATGTAGGAAATGACCAGACCAGCCACTTCAGTTTGCCCCACGCTATAGGTGGTACTGTCTGTTAGGTTTTCTTCTATGACTACGCCTTTTTCAATCAGTGGTTCATAAGCCGCTTGTTGAAGCAGGGCAGCGATATCCGTGTAATGAGTACAGATAAATTGACCTTGACTGGCATTGGAGTGCGCTAGTTTGATGCGTATAGGTCCTTCGTGTACTAGGCCTCTAGCTACCCAAAAGGCATCTTGCACCGAAAAAGCACTGTACCCTTTTAAGGTGTAAGGGCGTAATTCATGACCTAGTTCGTGCGCCCAGCCAGTAGGAGCCTCCATAGAAACCTGTTGTAAAGGATGGGAAACCACTTTGGCTTTAGTAAATTCATAAGGCACTACACCACCATATAAATCCTGTGGAGTGCTCACACCTAGGCGTTGGGCCTCTGAAAGCAGCAAGGTATGTAAGGGCAGCAGATACTCTTGGATAGAGGGGGCCATGGCCGAGAGTGTGAAATCACTGGGTGTTTCGTAATTAAAGATTTGCTCTAATTTGAGGGCTAATTGTTGTTGAGTTATTTGGTCTGCGGTAGAGGCGATTGAGGTGCTTTGAAAAGGAACAACGTGTTTTTTTATAGTGGTTGTTGCTTGCATGATGGAACCCCTCCTTGGTGCTCAAAGTGTATAGAGGCTTGTGTAGCAATTACCGTACCTGCAGTGCAGTGAGTTTGGGCATGAAACTTGCTAAGTGCCTAAATGAACCTTACATGGAGAGCAGACATGAATAAGCCACAAGAAAATTATCCTGGACCCAGACCTGATCAAAAAGAGCCGGATTACGTACAGGATTGGGAGTCTGAGCCGACTCAAGTTCAACCAGAGGCTCAATTACCTAGAGATGGGGCAGATCAACAGCTTTATGATCAAGTGCGTCATATACTGCGTAATCAATCGATGAGCATCGAGCGCTGTCAGCTGCAGGTAAATCAGGGTCGAGTACACCTAAGTGGTGTGGGCTCGGATATGGGGATGATTAAGCAAATTGATTATGCTGTTCGATCTTTACCCGGGGTTTTAGAGTTTCAATGTGCTTTACGGGTGGGTTGAACGCTCCCAGTTTCGTAATAGACTTAATAGGGTTTGAGGGGTGGGTAGCGTATAGCGGGCGCACGTGGTGCTAAGCGTGCCTATATGTACGCTTAGGCCACCGTGCTGATTAACCCAAGCAAAAGCGGCTTCGTCTGTTGCATCATCACCCACCATAACAGGGCACTTGCCCTCAAAAGGAGGGCTGCGCATGAGTTGGGCGATGGCAGTGGCTTTATTAAAAGCCGCGTGGCGCAATTCAAAAACATATTTGCCTGTTAGCAGCACATAATCTGGGTGCTGTTGTCCCAGATGAAACAGGTAATGCTGCACCCGCTCTTCTAGCTGCGGACGCTGGCGATAATGAATAGCAATGCTGTGTGATTTGGCTTCTAAGCGTAGCCCTTCTTTGCTTTGGCACCATTCTTGACAGCGTTGCATAAGGCGCTGATGCTTAGCTTGGTTAAGGGGCGCGCTCCAAGTTTCACTCAGAAATGGCGCTTGCAGCGTGGCGCCATGGCAGCCTATTAGAGGTAGCTCAAGGTGTTGGCATAAGCTGACTAAGCTGCTTTGATCGCGCCCCGAGACCAGGCACACAGCCTGATCCGTGGCTGCATACAAAGCCGCTAATAGCTCTAATAACTCAGAACTAAAATAGACTTCCTCGGGGGTTGGAGCTAAGGGCACCAAGGTACCATCCACATCTAAAAATAGGGCCGTTTTAGAAAGTTGGACGGTGGGAATCATGATTGCCCCGCTTGGCCCGTAATAGGAAGAATAGCCCCAGTAATATAGCTAGAGCAGATAGAGCTGGCTAAAAACACATAAGCGGGCGCGAGTTCTTCAGGTTGGGCAGGCCGACCAAATAAGGTGTTTTTACCAAACTGCTTCAGGTCTTCGGCAGGGCGATCAGCGGGATTCAAAGGCGTCCAGACCGGACCGGGTGCTACGCCATTCACTCGTATGCCTTGTGGAGCCAGATTGCTTGCCAATGAATAGGTTAGGGAATTAATGGCTCCCTTGGTGCTGGAGTAGTCAATTAATTCGGCATTACCCGAAGTAGCGGTCACTGAACTCGTGTTCAGGATGCAGTCTCCGGCTTGTAGATAGGGCAGTACAGCCTGCGCCATATTGAAATAACCGTACACGTTGGTTTTAAAGGTTTCTTCTAGGCGCTCTGGGGAAATGTCCAACAACGAGGGGGCGTGCTCTTGGAAGGCCGCGTTGTTCACTAAAATATTAACCTGTCCAAGCTGATCCACCACTTGCTCAATGGCTTGGCGGCAAAACTCCCTGTCTTTGACATCACCGGGGATGCAGACGCATTTTTGCCCCTCCGCTTCTACGGCGCTTTTGGTTTGTTGGGCATCGGCCTCTTCACATAGATAAATAATAGCAACTTGAGCGCCTTCACGAGCAAACAACACTGCCACAGCACGGCCTATACCGGAGTCGCCGCCAGTAATAACCGCTACTTTGCCCGCGAGTTTAGCGCTGCCTTGGTAGGAAGAGGCTTCGTATTGGGGGGCTGGGCGCAAGTCTTTTTCTGAGCCGGGTTTGGTTTGGTGTTGAGGTGGCAGAGGGGGGGTGGGGTAGTCGGCGCCAGGGCTAGAAGGCTGATGGGTCACAGGCTCATCTTGGGTAGATTGAGCGTCTTTTTGATCTTGCTGCGCTTGTAACTGACGTTGTTTTTTGAGGGTGTGTTCTGGGCTGGACATAAAGGCTCCAAAAGAAAAAGCCTAATGACCTAGGGGGATGGAGAGGGGGGAGCGGTCATTAGGCTGTAAAAGGAAGACATATTAAGCTCGTTGCTAGGTACTGAGTCTGTAGCAGAAAGCATGCCTAAGTAGAAAGCGCACAGATCTTGCTTTGAATCAAGGCGCAGAGTTTTTAGGAGAAAAAGGTGAATACAGCTTTCTTTTTATCGCTAGGAGCCTTGGTGCTGGGCCTAGCCATTGTGTATGGTTTGCATGCGCTAGGAGCAAGAGTCTTAAAACGGTTAGGGCGTTCACAGGTTTTTTTCAGCTATTTTGTAGATCAAGGTTTTCAGGTAACGCGCTGGTTGTTATGGCTGATTTGGCTACGAATTTGGTTTTCTGGGGTGGATGCCAAGGGTCACTGGGCCGTGTTGTTTGCGCTCTTGATGAATGTGGCGATGATTGTTCTTATTGTGTTGACTTTGATGGCGGTGGTAGAGGCGGTGGCTGGCGTGGTGGTGCAAGCCAACCCTCTTAGTAACAAGGATAATTTAAAAGCACGTCGTATTTATACTCAAACCCGAGTGTTGGCGCGCAGCACACATTTAGTGTTGGCGGTATTAGGGCTGGCTTTTATCTTATTAGTGCTGCCTGGGGCTAAACAGATAGGGGCCAGCTTACTTGCCTCGGCAGGCGTGGCTGGGTTGGTTGCAGGGATGGCAGCTCGTCCGGTAGTAGGGAATTTTATTGCAGGGTTACAGTTAGCTTTTACTCAGCCCATACGAATTGATGATGTGGTGATTATTGAGGGTGAGTGGGGGCGCATTGAAGAAATGACAGCCACTTATGTGGTAGTAAAAATATGGGATGAGCGCCGTTTAATCGTACCTTTGCAGTGGTTTGTAGAAAATGTATTTCAGAATTGGACGCACCATACCGCCGATTTGATTGGCACTGTTTTTCTATGGTTGGATTATAAAGCCGATCTGGTGCCGTTAAAGGCCGAGTTCGAACGTTTATCGGGCAGCCACCCTTTGTGGGATCAACGGGTTAGGGTGATGCAGGTCACAGAGACCACAGAGTGGGGGATGCAAGTTCGATTTTTAGTGAGTGCCGCTGACTCGGGCCAGCTTTTTGATTTACGCTGTGCGGTACGCGAGGGGTTGATTACGTATTTAGCTCAGCATCAACCCCAAACCTTTGTGCGTTGGCGTACGGAAGAAGAATCGACGATTAAGACAGCGACATCCCAGCCCCTTCCGTAGCAGGGACTTTTAAGTCTTCCAGAAAATGTAGGCACCAGTGTTCTAGATCAAACTCAGTTAAGTGAGTCATTAAGGCCGAGTGGCGTGCTTGACGCTCGGCAAGCGACATACTCAGCGCTTGAAAAAGACTTTGGGCGGTGGCCTCTGAGTCATAGGGGTTCACCAGTAAAGCACCTTCTTGTAGCTCGCTGGCGGCTCCGGTAAAACTAGAGAGTACTAAAACACCGGGGTCATCTGGGTTTTGAGCCGCAATGTATTCTTTAGCCACTAAATTCATGCCATCGCGCAAGGGAGCAATAAAGCCCACATGCGCTTTTCTGAATAAGCTCATTAAAATGATGGGGGCAATGGCTCGATTTAAATAGCGCAAAGGCACCCAGTTGAATGTACCGTGTTTGCCATTAATTTGTCCCGCTAAGCTTTCCAGTTCATGTTGCTGTTGCTGATAGGATTCAATGCCTTCACGAGTAGAGGGCGCAATTTGCAAGTAGCTGACGCTTTCTTTGAGGGTGGGGTAGTGTTCTAAAAGCGTGTTGAAGCATTCAAAACGTTTGGGTAGCCCTTTGCTGTAATCCAAACGATCCGCACTGACAATCAGTTGGCCTTCATCGGCTAACGGGTAGTCTGTAGCCATAGAGCCAGCAGTAGCGGGCATTGTTGCCATGGTTTGGATGAGTTCAGGGGCGATGCTAATGGGATAGGATTGCAAAAAAGTAGGACGATTAGCGTGACTTAAAAAACCCTGCTTGGCACTGAGCCCTAGCACTTGCTGAAAGCTCTGCGATAGATTTAAAAAATCAGGATTGGACTGCACTCCTACCACATCATAATCCAGTAAATAGGGTAGCCATTGTTGGTGTCTAGGAATGGTTTTTAATGTTTCAGGACATGGAAAAGGGGTGTGCAGAAAAAAACCAAGACGTTGTGTTAAGCCCAGTTCGCGACAAAAATGCGCCAAAGGAATCAGGTGATAGTCTTGTACCCAAATTAAATCATCTGGTTGGGCTATGACTTGTAAATACTGGGCGATTTGCTTGTTGACCTCAAGATACTGCTGGTATTGATGACTTTGAAAACGGATGAGATCGGTGCGTTGGTGAAATGCAGGCCAAAGGCAGTTATTAGCATAACCACAATAAAAATCTTGGTATTGTTCGGGGGTTAAGCTGAAGGTTTGGGTGCTGTAGTTTCCACGTTGTTCGGTATGCAGCTGTGTGCAAAGGTGGGGGCGTTGCTCTCCACTCCAGCCTAGCCAAACCCCTTCTTGTTGTTGAGCATTTAACATGCATTCAATGGCTACGGCTAGACCCCCAGTAGCAATCTGTTGATGTTGCGCTACCCGAACGGATACAACAATAATTCTACTCATGGCATTTTCTCTCTCTGTTAACACAATGGATCTTATGTTTTCTAACAAAGAGCAAATCTTGTGCCTAGGCAATTAAGGTTTGTCGTCTTTCACGTGAACTGGGAATGGCGAGCTGTTGCCTGTATTTGGTGACGGTACGTTTAGCGATATTAATTTCTTCGGCGGTTAACCGTTGATGCAGCTCTACATCAGAAAGCGGTGCCTGGGGGGGCTCTTGTTCTATGTATTGCTTGATTTTAGCTTTGACCATACGAGTGGAGCAGGTGCCACCAAAGCTCATGCTCAGATCCCTAGAGAAAAAATGCCTAAAGCCAAAAACACCATTGGGGGTGCTCATGTATTTATTAGAGGTGGCACGCGAGATGGTGGACTCGTGTAAGTTCAGCTCTGCGGCCACATCGCTAATGAGCAATGGCTGAATGGCTTCTTCACCATAATCAAAAAATAACCGTTGTTTTTTGAGAATAACGCGGGTGACTTCACAAATGGTGTGATGACGCTTTTCTATGCTTTCTACTAGCCATTGAGCTTCTTGCCATTCTTTGGCCAAGGATTTTGAGGCCTGTGTGGTTTCTTTTTTTATCAACTCACCGTAGTTTTTGTTCAGTTTTATTTTAGGGAGAGCTTTGAAGTTGGGCACAATACGCCATTGGTGATCTTGTTTATAAATATACACGTCTGGCATGGTGTTTTGATTAGTCAAAGCACTAAATTGGCGCCCTGGTTTGGGGTCTAGCTGGCGTAAATAGGACACGCACAGCAGTAATTGGCTTTGCTCTAACTGCAATTGTTGCTTTAGTTTTGTCCATTGATGGTCTGCTAGAAATTCCAAACCTTCATGAATTAGGGCCAGTAGCGATTGTTTTGTTTCTGGCGTTAATTGGAGATCTGCTTGGACTTGTAGGCTTAAGCATTCGGCTAGATTACGAGCGCCAATCCCCGTGGGAGCGATGGATTGAACCAGTCTGAGGGCTTGCTCCCATTGGGACTGAGGGATATTTTGCTCTAGGTCAACGGGTAATAGTTCATTAAAGTCTTTACGTAAATAGCCGTTTTCATCGAGGGCATTAATAATAATTGCGCCTAGAGAGTACTGTTCAGGAGTTGGCCGAGCAGTGGCAAGCAAAGTGAGTAAATATTGCTCTAGACTTTGACTGTCTTCTATATTGAGTAAGGGGTCTAGCTGCTCAAAAGACGCAGAAGTGGGAAAAGGGTCTGAGCTGGCCTCGTTATACTCTTGAATATAAATCTCTTCTTGATCGTCCTCGGCCACATGCAAAAAAGGGTTTTGTTCTAGCTGTGAGCGAATGAGATGCTGAAAAGCAGGAGCAGCCAATTGCAAAATTTGATTAGATTGCTGTAAGCGAGGTGATAGTTGTTGTTGGGCTTGCAAACGAGGCTGCAGGGTCAACGTCATGATGGCTCCTTAATGCAAAATAAATAAGTCTAAACAGGCTAGATTTAGCGTTAGGAAAACCGCAGTTTGAGTGCTTAGAGCGTTGGGGGCACTTTTTTGTAGCGCGCTTTGTGAGTACGCACTAACTCTTCTCCAAATGGTAAAACAAGTAATACAGTAATAGCCGTAAGCAAGGGTAATAAATAGCTAAAAGGTATAGGGGAAGCCTTGAGCTGTAAGCCTTTTATGGGATAGGAGCTAGGGTGAGGAAGGCTTTGCACCGCTTCCCAGTGTAAAGCACAAACAATAAGCAGGGCGCAAAAGGGCAAGAGTTCTAAAAAGCTATGTATATGTTGTTCTAAGGGGGAAATGTAGCGTTGCTTAGTGGCCAAGCTCACGTCCCACAAGGTTGTTATTTCATGCAAGATTAAACATGCCACCATAAATAATAAGATAGCGGGGGTGATTTCAAAGAAAAGCCCCAATAAAACAGGGACTGCAATTTCAATTAGCATCAGACTATGAATTAATGACTCTTTAAGCCCTGAGCTGGTTTCTATATGAGAGCGCCGATGGCACCACCAGTCTGCTAGGCCCGCTAGCACCCATAACGGAAAAACCACATAAAACAGTAATTGAATTAAAGCGAGGCGTTCCATAGTGTTGAGTTCCAAAGAAACAAGCAATACCGCAAAGGCTTAGCAAGTTTAGGACCTAGAGCCTTCGGACGGTTAGGCATGGTAACTGCTGCCCAGAAGATGTAGGACTTGGAATTGCACATGGTTAGGAATAGACCGTGTAATCATCTCAACTCAGGAGAAAAGTATGTTTTTACGTCGTGTTGCTTTAGTCGGAGTGGTGGGGATGGCTATTTGCTTGTTAAGTATGAAAACCAGCCATGCTCAAGGTTTGTCTATGACCGATCGTGATTTTTTAAAGAATGCAGCCCAGTCAGGGCATTATGAGGTGGAGGCTTCTACAGAGGCTTTAGCTCGCAGTGAGGATCAGCAAGTTCGTGACTTTGCTCAGATGATGATACAAGAGCATGAGCAAATGGATAAAGAGTTAAATGAATTGGCGGTGGCCAAAGAGTTCACCTTGCCTAATTCAGCTAGCATGGTGCAACGAGGAAAAATAGTGACGCTTAAAGGTAAAGAAGGGCTGGAGTTGGATCAGTATTATGCAGAGCAGTTGGGGATCAAAGCGCATGAAGAGGCAATTGAGCTATTTGAGCAGCAAGTAGAAAAAGGCGATGATGAAGAAATAGTGGGGTTTGCCCAAGACGCCTTACCTCTTTTACGTCAGCATTTGCAGCACGCTCAAAGTTTAAAAGCCCATGTAGAGGCTAAAACTCAATAGGATCCGTTTTGTTTTGGAGTTAAAAAAGGGAAGCAGTGGCTTCCCTTTTTATTAGCGGCTGGAGCTAGGTGGCGAGATTTTGTTTGAAAAAGTTTTTAGCGGCCTGAAGTTCAGTGCCAGAGGTAGGATAAGCTACCACTACCCATTTGCCATCGGCGACGGCTTTTTTAGTTGGTTCGATCACGCCATTGCGACTAGGCATATAGGCCACAAAGCACCCGATTAAAATACCTATAAGTAAAAACACACAAATTGAGCCTAAAAGAGAAATGGCGATTTCGTGCACAAACATAGGGTTGCCTAAACTGTAGAAGATCCACCAAAAAATCCCTCCTGCGGCTACGCTAAGAATCACAGACCAGAGATGGACAATAATGGCTGCTTGGCCCATGTGGGAAAATTCGTCTTTTAGCTTGGACTCGACTTGAGGATCGTGGGGTGTGATAAGGGCCACCCGTGATTGGTCACCGGCAAAAAGAGTGGAAATATGTTGGAGTGCATGTTCGGCGGTTTGCGCATTAGTAAAGATGCCCATGGTTTCGCGAGCGGAGCGCACATTTGTTCTTTCTTCCATGACAGACTCCTAGTAATCAAAAGATAGACGGTGAATTAGATGAACTCAGTCTAGCAAAATGG
>CANROS010000028.1 GCA_947632305.1 uncultured Paenalcaligenes sp.
CGCCCAGCGCGGCGGTTGCCGCAGCCGAGCCGGTAGCAACGCCTGCTTCAGCAGAAAGCATGCAGTCTCAACTAGAGGCGGATCTCAAAGTCAAAGCGTTGTGGTGGGGGTTAGCTTTGTTGAGCCTGATGGCTTTGGCTATGACTTGGTTTTTGCGTAGGTCAAATACAAGTCGGCTTGACGTGGTGGACGAACTGTCACCTAGTGCCGCGCGTATGCGTGACAAATTAGAAAAAAACGCCGATAATTTTGCGCCACAGACAGACGAAGTTGAATTTAGGGAAATTAAATAAGTGGTTGCAGCACAACGCATGGCCTTGGGCCTTTGTTATGATGGCTCAGCGTGGCATGGTTGGCAAACTCAGCCCTCTGGTCGCACGGTACAAGACCAACTGGAAAAAGCATTAGCGCAGTTTTTAGCCGTGCCTACCGCAACAATTTGTGCGGGCCGTACGGATACAGGGGTGCATGCGTTAAACCAAGTCGTGCATTTGGATACTCAAGCTCAGCGTTCAGCTGAATCCTGGGTGCGGGGTTTAAATGCGCTTTTGCCTGCTAGTATTTCTGTGCAGTGGGCTCAAGCAGTATCAGCTGACTTTAATGCCCGTTTCTCTGCACAAAATCGTCGATATATTTATGTAGTACGCAATACCCGAGTACGTTCTCCTTTAGTGCATCAGCGCGTTGGCTGGGTTTTTAGACCTTTGTGTTTGCCGTCTATGCAAGCGGCTGCACAATTATTAATAGGCACGCATGATTTTAGTGCTTTTAGATCTGCCGAATGCCAAGCAGCCAGTCCCATTCGTACCCTAACTCAGTTAACTATTCACCATAGTAACGAGTGGTTTGTGTTTGAGTTTGAGGCAAATGCGTTTTTGCACCATATGATTCGTAATCTCATGGGCACCTTGATTTTCGTAGGGCTCAAGCGTCAGCCAGCGAGCTGGGTGACTGAGTTATTAAGTGCTCAGGATCGTTCTAAAGCCGCACCGACTTTTGCGGCGGATGGTTTGTATTTGGCTGGAGTCGATTATCCCGCTGAGTTTGATTTACCTCGTCTAAGCAGTCTTGAGCTAGCGCAAGCGCATCTAGGTATTAATTGGAAGAGTTTTTAAGTCGTTTTTATTTCATAATTAGCTAGCAGTTAGCTAACCCCTCCCTTTGGCTCCCATTGTTGACTTGCTTTTACAGTAGTAAAATGCGGATCACTTTTTGTTACATGAACGCTTATGTTATTTTTATTAAAAATCTCCTCGTGGATAGACCGCTTAAATAAAGCGGTGGGTGGGGCGGTGGCTTGGCTTACCCTGGTCGTCGTGGTGGTCAGTGCGGTCAATGCGGTGGTTCGCAAGCTTTTTAGCGTGAGCTCTAATGCGTGGCTGGAACTGCAATGGTATTTGTTTGGTGCCATTTTTTTACTTGCGGCTGGTTATACCTTTTTGCGTAATGAGCATGTACGAGTGGATGTGCTGGCACAGCGCTTTAGTCGACGCACCCAAATATATATTGAAATACTAGGCGTCGTGGTTTTTTTATTGCCGGCGTGTATTTTGGTTTTTTGGTTATCCATCCCTTATTTTTATAATTCCTATGTACTGCTAGAGCAGTCTTCGAACACCGGTGGTTTGATTCGTTGGCCGGTAAAGCTTTTGATTCCTTTAGGGTTTGGCTTGCTGATCTTAGCTGGGATCTCTCATTTAATTCGTTGTGTAGGGTTTTTGTTGGGGTATTGTTCTGATCCTTTAGCTGAAGCAGAAGCTTTGCAACAGGCAGAAGGCAGTAGCGCAGAAGAAATGATGATAATTGCAAAAGAAACTTTAGAGCAGAACCGTCAGCGTGCTCAAAGAGGAGACGTGTGATGGATTTTATTGTGGCTAATTTAGCGCCGATTATGTTTATTAACCTAATCGTGTTTTTGCTATTAGGTTTTCCGGTGGCTTTTACCTTGGCCGCCACCGGTTTGTTGTACGGTTTAGTCGCTATAGAATTTAGCTTGATGCAACCGGCTTTGTTTCAAGCCTTACCGCAGCGTATTTTTGGTATTATCGCTAATGACACCCTATTGGCGGTGCCATTTTTCACCTTAATGGGACTCATCTTAGAACGCTCGGGCATGGCTGAAGACTTACTCGATACCATCGGGCAGTTGTTTGGGCCTATTCGTGGTGGTTTAGCCATTGCGGTGGTGTTGGTAGGGGCCATGTTAGCTGCTACGACTGGGGTGATTTCCGCCTCTGTGATTTCTATGGGCTTAATTTCTTTGCCCATCATGTTGCGCTATGGTTATGACCGTAAACTGGCTACGGGTGTGATTGCGGCGTCGGGTACTTTGTCTCAAATTATCCCTCCCTCAGTGGTGCTGATTATTTTAGCCGACCAGTTGGGACGCTCTATAGGTGACATGTACCGTGGCGCTCTTATCCCTGGCTTGATTTTAACGTTCAGCTACATTATGTATGTGGTGGTGGTCTCTCTGATTAAGCCTAAAAGTGCACCGGCTTTACCTCCAGAGGCTCGTATATATGTTGAACCCAATGGCAGTCGTGGCCTGATGTCCTTATTAGTGCTGACTGTAGTGGCCGCAGCGGTGGCGGTAGTAGGCACAAATTATTATTTTTCTACTCACGAAAATGCCCCCATCGATGAATTGATTGTGATGGGCTTATTGATTTGGGGCGTCGTGGCGTTAGTTGTCGCTTTAGGCAACAAAACATTTAAGCTTGGTTTGCTTTCAAAAATTGCTGAGCGCGTTACCTTTGTGATGATCCCGCCGCTGTTTTTGATTTTCTTGGTATTAGGTACCATTTTTATCGGCGTGGCCACTCCTACAGAAGGCGGTGCTATGGGGGCTGTGGGGGCGATTGTGATGGCTTTGTCACGTCGTCGTTTGTCTTTCCAGCAACTTAAACAAGCCATGGGCTCTACAACGCGTCTGTCTTGTTTTGTTATCTTTATTTTGGTTGGCTCGACTATCTTTAGTTTGAGTTTCCGCGGTATTAATGGTGATTTGTGGGTTGAAAGCCTACTGATTGACTTGCCCGGTGGCCAGATAGGTTTTCTTATCGCTGTTAGTATTTTGACCTTCGTCCTAGCTTTCTTCCTTGATTTCTTTGAGTTGGCCTTTATTATTGTGCCTTTACTGGGCCCAGTGGCGGATAAGATGGGGATTGACCTCATTTGGTTTGGGGTGTTGTTAGCAGTAAATATGCAAACCTCATTTATGCACCCGCCCTTTGGTTTCGCTCTATTTTTCTTGCGTTCCGTTGCCCCCAAAGAAGACTACGTGGACCACGTGACTGGTAAACCTATCAAGCGAGTGACCACGGGTGAAATCTATTGGGGTTCGGTGCCGTTTATTGTGATTCAGCTTTTAATGGTGGCGGCTGTGTTGACTTTCCCGCAAATGGTGACCCATTACAAAGACGAGGGCACGCAAATGGATCTGTCTGAGGTCGAATTTGGCACAGAAAATATCTATGGGGATGATGCCTATGGTTATGGTGGTGGTGTGCCTTTTCAATAATTAATTCCTGATCATGATGTTCAACAGGCTGGTTTTCCAGCCTGTTTTTTTACTTAGTTTAAAAAAGGTGTGTGAATGCGTACTCGAGTGAAAATGTGTGGTTTTACCCGAGCTGAAGATATTGCAGCGGCTGTACACGAAGGGGCGGATGCATTGGGTTTTGTCTTTTA
Organism: uncultured Paenalcaligenes sp.; assembly: GCA_947632305.1. Taxonomy (GTDB): domain Bacteria; phylum Pseudomonadota; class Gammaproteobacteria; order Burkholderiales; family Burkholderiaceae_B; genus Paenalcaligenes. The sequence goes on from CANROS010000028.1 coordinate 3,694, forward strand.
TGAAAAAAGTAAACGCTATGTGTCTATAGAGCAAGCGGCGGCCTTGCGTGCTGGTATACCGGCTTTTGTGCAGAGTGTGGCCTTGTTTGTTAATTCTCAGCCTGCTTTTGTGCGTCAAGTTATAAGACAAATGCGGCCGGATTTGCTGCAGTTTCATGGTGAAGAAAGTGTGGCATTTTGTGAGTCTTTTGGGCAGCCTTATATACGTGCTTTTAGGGTGGGCGGCCCCGGTTTAGATACGGCACAAGCCATCTTAAGGCATTGCAGGCAGTATGCTTCGGCGCAAGCTTGGTTGTTTGATAGCTATACGCCGGCCTATGGCGGCAGCGGCACACAATTTGATTTGCAATTACTAGAGCACGTGCGGGCTCATCGTGCGGAGCACGAACCGCCTATCTTATTAGCGGGCGGGATTACACCTCGCAACGTACACCGAGTGATAGCGCAAATTAAGCCCTATGCGATTGATGTGAGTAGTGCTATAGAAGACTCCCCTGGCATTAAGAATCAGAGCAAAATGCAGCACCTCATGCAGCTCTTGCACACCTCATGATTAGTCTAGGCCCCTTTGCCTTTTCCAGTACTTTAGCGGTAGCCATATTAAGTATTATCTGGTGGTTTGTGCTGGCGGTTTATTATGATAAGCGTCATCAGCTCGGACTAGAGCGCTGCCTCAGTTTTATTCTTATTGCTGCCTTATTGCTAGGGCGGGTAGTTTTTGTGGTGCAGTATTGGGCGCAGTACAGTCGAGATCTTTGGAGTATTTTGAACATCAGAGATGGGGGGTTTAATTTGCCCATCGCTCTAGCTGTTTTGTTGGGTGCATTAGCTTATGTGGCCTATCAATCGTCTTCGCGGCGGCGTTATGTCGCCCGTTTGGTGGCTTTGGGTAGTGTTGTTAGTGTGGCGATGGGATATGGGGCTGCACTGTATTTTGCTGCTCCTGCCGTTTTGCCCACAGAACATGTGCAACTGCAAGACCTAAATGGACAGTCGGTGAGCTTAGAACACTACCAAGGACAGCCGGTAGTGCTTAATGTCTGGGCTTCGTGGTGTCCACCTTGTCGGGCAGAAATGCCTATTTTAGAGCAAGCGCAGCAGCACAACCCCGATGTCCATTTTGTGTTTGTTAATCAAGGCGAAAGTCGTGCTTTGATCCAACAGTTTTTAGCTGAGCAAGGGCTGCATCTACAGCATGTCTTAAGCGATATAGACGCCACGGTTTTAACCAGCCTGCAGGGGCGTGCCTTGCCCACGACTTTGTTTATGAATGAGCAAGGGCAGCTGGTCGATATGCGCGTAGGGGAGCTGTCTAGCGCTAGCTTAGCCGCGTATTTAAAGCGACTGCAGCGCTAAGTTTTGTAGGAATTAACTATAAGACGATGCATTTTTGCTTGCTTTTAAGGCATATTGGTTGGCTATGATTGAGCAAGCCATTAATTGGATTTGATGGAAGACCATAATGGGTAACAGCACTGGGCCTAGTAACGCGCCGCTAAAGAGCACTTGAGCCATTGGGACCCCAGTGGCCAAGCTTTTTTTGGAGGCGCAAAAAATAATGGTAATTTGATCCGCCTGATTAAATTTCAATCGTTGTGCTAAAAAACGGGTTAGCCACAACACCAAAACTAATAACGCCATACATATAATACCTAGCGCTAACAGTTCATTCGGGCTGACTTCAGTCCATAGCCCACTGATCACTGAAGAACTAAAGGCGGTATAAACCACCAATAAAATAGAGCTTTGGTCTACATTTTTTAACCAGCCTGAATTACGACTTATAAAATTGGTGGTGATAGGTCTAGAAAAGTGCCCCAGCACAAAAGGTAGCAATAACTGCACGCTAATGTTGATGATGGCATCTAGCATGCCTGTCGTGCCCGCATTGGCGTCTAGCATCAGGTTGAGGATGACTGGCGTGGCGACAATGCCTATTAAGCTGGAGGCAGAGGCGCTGCAGACTGCTGCGGGGATATTTCCTTTAGCGATAGAAGTGAAGGCAATAGCGGATTGAACTGTTCCTGGTAAAGCGCATAAATACAGCATGCCTATGGTCAAAGGCAGCCCTAATAGCGGGATCATCAGGGGCTTGAAAAGCCAACCAATCAAAGGAAAGGCAATAAAAGTAAAGCCGAAGACCAAAATATGTAAACGCCAATGGGTGATGCCCGCAATGATGGCCTCTCGGGATAGCTTGGCACCATGCATAAAAAAGAGCAGGGCAATAGCAATACGAGTCAACCAGTCAAAAAAGACGGCACCGCTGCCTTGGGCTGGAAACAAGGTGGCGGCAAGCACCACCCCAATCAAAATCAAGGTGAAATTGTCAAAAACAAGACGCAATTTGGCGTACATGGCAAGCACCTATGAGCTAAAAGATTTGAACAGCAGCCATCCAAGGCTAAAACACAACAAACTACCTACTAAATGTAGTAGTAAGTGCAGAAAGAAATAGAAATGTTGGCCTTGCTGTAGCAAAGTAAAGCTTTCTGCCGTAAACGAAGAGAAAGTGGTGAGGCCGCCTAGCAAGCCCGTCATAATAAATAACTGCAAAGTAGGGGGCACAGGCAGCGATTTGTGCAAAGCAGAGACGATTAGGCCCATAAAGAAAGCCCCGATTAGATTGGCTGCGAGGGTGCCTATGGCCAAGGTGTTGGATAGGTGGTTTAAGCTCAATCCTAATAACCAGCGTAATACCGCGCCACAGGCTCCTCCTAAGGCTACCCATAAAACACCATTTAATAGCACCGTTGTTCCTTTTGCATTATGTATTTTGTTTATTCATTGCTTATATCATAACGAGGTGGCTCATGGTTAGTGAACCCATTATTAATGCTATTAAACAGGCCAGACGTATTGTTGTATTTAGTGGGGCAGGTATGTCTGCTGAAAGCGGCATTCCCACCTTTAGGGATGATTGGGTCGGTTTGTGGCAGCAGTATGATCCTATGGAGCTGGCTACTGCTGAGGCATTTAAAAAAGACCCTGAGCTAGTTTGGGGTTGGTATGAATGGCGCCGTGCACGCTTAGAACAGGCTCAGCCCAATGCTGGGCACTTGGCTTTGGCACAATGGCAAAAACATTATCCCTTAACTATTATCACGCAAAATGAGGATAACTTGCATAAGCGAGCTGGCAGTTATAGTGTGATTCATATGCATGGTAGTTTAAATGCGGCGTATTGTTCTCTTTGCAAACACCCACATCCTTTGCCTAGGGCGCCGGTTAATTTACCCCTTGAGGGCGGTCGCATTGCGCCTCCGTCCTGTGAGCTATGCCAAGGCCTAGTGCGGCCCGGTGTGGTGTGGTTTGGTGAGCCTTTGCTTCAGGCCGATTTACGAGCTGCCATTTATGCGGCAGAAAACAGTGATTTGGTGCTAGCAGTGGGGACTTCTGGTGTAGTGCAGCCGGCCGCTTTGATTCCGTATTGGGCTAAAGAAAAAGGGGCCTTAGTGATTCAAGTGAACCCTAAAGAAAGTTCAATTGATGAGGTCAGCGATTATAATGTGCGCCAATCCGCCGCTACGGTCTTGCCGTATATTGTGCAAGCACTGGGTTATAATTAATTTCTGAGGGGGCCCGGCCCCGATCACCCTTCAGCGTCAGCTTGCTGGTTAGGATCAGAATGGATAGGGCTTTGGTGCGGGGGTGGCCAACGGTTTGGCAAGATTTATTAAATGAATAGACTTTTACATGTTGGATATAAACCCAAGCACGGCAGAATTTAGCACAACCGATCAGCAAGCCATGCAATTAGCGCTACAATTAGCACAGCGCGCTTGGCAGGCAGGCGAGGTTCCAGTGGGTGCTGTGTTGTTAGACGCAGCAGGTCAGTTGATAGGCGAAGGCTATAACCAGGTCATTACGCGATCAGACCCCACTTGGCATGCTGAAATTGTGGCCTTGCGCCAAGCCACCGCCCAACAACACAACTATAGATTGCCTGGTGCTCAGCTGTTTGTCTCGCTAGAGCCCTGTATGATGTGTTTGGGGGCTTTATTGCATGCAAGAGTGGCGCGTGTTGTGTATGCAACGGCTGATCCTAAAACGGGGGTTTGTGGCAGTCAATTGGCCTTGCACGAACACCCTGTTTTAAATCACCAAACCCAAATTCAATCCGGGTTATACCAAGACCAAGCCGCTGAAATGCTGCGGGCTTTTTTCAAAGAGCGTCGCCAGTTGGCCAAACAACGTAAACAGGCTTTATGAATACGGAACATCATTCTCATATCTGTGGCGCAGAGTGTACTGCTCATGCGCCCCAAGGTATTTATATTATTTCTTCCTCTAGCGCGGTAGAAAATCCAGAGCGAATTGAGTTGGCTCAAAGACATTTGCAAGCGTTGGGTTGGCAGGTTGCCGTAGACCCAGATGCGCTAGCGCAGTACCAGCGTTTTGCTGGCACAGATCAACAGCGGCTAGCTGGCATCCAGCGTGCTTTACAGCAACCCAGTCAGGTGGTGTTGTCCAGCCGCGGCGGTTACGGGCTTAGCCGTTTATTAACTGCCATAGATTGGCGTGCTGTTGCTGATAGCGGTAAGCGTTTTGTGGGCCACAGTGATTTCACAGCTTTTAATAATGCTTTATTAGCACAAACCGGCGCGATTAGTTACGCCGGGCCATGTGCTGCGTTTGATTTTGGGGTGGCTGAACCAGACGATCTGACGTTGGACTTATTTCACGAGTCTATGACGGATCAGCTGGAGATTCTGAGCTTTGAATCTGTTGGCTCTGATGCGGTTGATGGACGTGGCATTTTGTGGGGCGGTAATTTAGCTATGTTGTGTTCCTTGTTGGGCACGCCGTATTTCCCTCAGATCGATCAAGGTATTTTATTTTTAGAAGACGTGGGCGAACACCCCTACCGTATAGAGCGCATGTTGGCACAATTATGGCAGGCGGGTGTATTAGGCCGTCAACAAGCTATTGTTCTCGGGCATTTTACTGAATATAAACTAAGCCCTCACGATAATGGTTTTGATTTAAACCAAGTGATCGCTTGGTTAAAAAACACCGTTCGAGTGCCGGTGGTGCATGGTTTGCCTTATGGCCATACCGAGGTGAAAGCCACTTTGCCCATAGGAAAGAAAATAGGCATAGCCACTGAAAGCGATATGGCTTATTTGGTTATTGAAGAACATCACTAAAGCGGTTGGCTTTGAGTGGTTTAATTAATTTTTAAAGACGCTTTGTTGTGATAACTACATCGAATTTGACCATTCAGTTTGGTCCTAAACCTTTATTTGAAAATGTAAATGCTAAATTTGGTGGCGGCCATCGATATGGTTTGATCGGAGCCAATGGCTCTGGGAAGTCCACTTTAATGAAGATTATTGGCGGTGATCTTGAGGCCAGCTCGGGTAATGTGACCCTAGATCCGGGTGTGCGTATGGGTAAATTACGCCAAGATCAGTTTGCCTTTGAAGACCATACCGTGTTGGATGTGGTGATGATGGGCCATACGGAAATGTGGCAGGCCATGACTGAGCGTGATGCTATTTATGCCAATCTAGAGGCCACAGAAGACGATTACATGCGTGCTGCTGAACTAGAAAGCGTATTTGCTGAATACGATGGCTATACAGCGCAATCACGCGCAGGCGAGCTGTTGCTGGGTTTAGAGATTCCCACTGAGCAGCACACGATGTTAATGAGTGAATTAGCCCCTGGTTGGAAATTGCGTGTGCTTTTAGCACAAGCGTTATTCTCTAATCCAGATGTTTTGCTGCTGGATGAGCCCACCAACAACTTGGATATTAATACCATCCGTTGGCTGGAAGATGTGCTGAACTCTTACGATAGCACCATGATTATTATCAGTCATGACCGCCACTTTTTGAATCAGGTTTGTACGCATATGGCAGACTTGGACTATGGCGAGTTGCGTATTTATCCTGGTAATTACGATGACTATATGTTGGCCTCAGCCCAGGCACGCGAACGTTTAACGCAGGCGAATGCCAAGGCCAAAGAACGTATTGGCGAGCTCCAAGACTTTGTGCGTCGTTTCTCGGCGAATAAGTCCAAAGCGCGTCAGGCTACCTCTCGTATCAAGCAAATTGACCGGATTAAAGCCGATACTGTCGAGGTGAAACCTTCATCACGTCAAAACCCTTATATTCGTTTTGAGCAAAGCAAACCTTTGCACCGTTTAGCGGTGAGTACCGAGGCGTTGTCCAAGTCCTTTGAACACCCTGTGATTCATAATTTGAATTTAGCAGTGGAAGCGGGCGAACGTATTGCCATTGTTGGCGCTAACGGGGTAGGTAAAACCACGTTGCTACGCTTATTGCATGGCGATTTAGCGGCAGATAGCGGTAAGGTCACTTGGGCTGAAAATGCTGATATTGGCTATATGGCCCAAGACGTATCCGATCAGTTTGAGCAAGACGTTAATTTATTTGATTGGATGCTCGAGCACCGTCAGCCAGGTGATGACGATCAGGCTTTGCGTTCTGTTTTAGGCCGTCTGCTGTTTTCTAATGATGACATTAAGAAAGTTGTGTCGGTCTTGTCAGGGGGCGAGAAAAACCGCCTGAGCTTTGGGCGTTTAATGCTGACGCGTAACAACGTGCTCATGATGGATGAACCCACGAACCACTTGGATATGGAGTCTATTGAATCGTTGCAGATTGCTTTAGAAAAATACCCAGGAACCTTAATTTTTGTTTCCCATGACCGTGAGTTTGTGTCGGGTGTAGCGGGACGCATTATTGAAATTTTCCCCGATGGTAAACTGGTGGATTACGTGGGTTCCTATGATGATTATTTAGCCTATCGCGATAGTCAGCAGTCTTAAGTCATTATGCTTTATCAATTAGACGGTTTTTATCAACACGAAGAAGACATCAAAAAGAGTCGTTTTTTGGCCTTGGCAGCTCCTGTACAACAAGCCGAAGAAGCCATGGCCTTTCTCCAAGCGCATAGTGTGCCTGAAGCGACTCATAATTGTTGGGCTTATAAGATGGGTGAAGAATACCGTTTTAATGATGATGGCGAACCAGGTGGCACAGCAGGCCGTCCTATACTGCAGGCCATCGAAGGCCAAGACTGTGATCGAGTCGTGGTTTTGGTCATTCGGTGGTTTGGCGGCGTTAAGCTGGGCACAGGTGGATTAATTAGGGCTTACGGCGGTGTGGCGGCTTCTTGTTTACGCTTAGCGCCTAAAAGTCCTATTGTTGCGTTGCAAACCGTTCAGTGCTCGTGTGAGTACAGTGATAGCGATTTGGTGCGTTCCCGCTTTGCTCAGTTTCAAGCTCAGGTGGTTTCAGAGGTATTTGGGGCAACCGGAGTAGAGTGGGTGTTAGCGTTGCCTTTAGACCAAGTCGAGCCTTTTGCTATGGGGTTTTCTAATTGGACCCGTGGCCAAGGGTTTTGGTCCAAACTGGCTCAAACGGATAGTCAGTCGTTGTAGTCACTAGCTCGCAGCAAAAACAATTAAGCCCAGCAATGCTGGGCTTAATTGTTTTTGGCGCTGAAGACACTTAGGCTTGCGTGTCTTGTTGTTGAGCGGCAATCTGGGCGTGGACTTCTTCCATGTTGACGTCTCTAACTTGGGTAATGAGTTCATCAAGTTGGGACTCAGATAGGGCGCCTGAGTGTTGGAATAACAAAACACGCTCACGAAATACCATAATGGTGGGAATGGAGCGAATGCGCATTGCCGAAGCTAGCTCTTGCTCGTCTTCGGTGTTGATTTTAGCAAAGGTAATGTCATCGTTTTTGGCCGCTGCTGCCTCGAAAGTAGGAGCAAATTGTTTGCAGGGACCGCACCATGGGGCCCAGAAATCAATAATTAGCGTTTTATCGCCCTCGACCGCAGCTTGGAAGGTGTCTTGAGTAAGATCAACGGTGCTCATAATTCTTCCTTAAATATGAAAAGGCGGCTTTGCAAGCCGCCTTTTAAGGTGTGTTTAACTATTTAGTCTTTGTAGTGTACCGTGTTTTATAAATAAATACAGGTTTAATCTGGAAAAAAAGCGTATTTAATAATGAACAAAACCGCGACTATGGCTGTGGCAGGATGGATGGCACGGAACTGACCTGTTAAGAGCTTAATAATGACGTAGCTGATAAAACCAAACGCTAAACCGTTCGCAATCGAGTAGGTGAAGGGCATGGTAATGGCCGTAATCGCTGCAGGAGCGGCTTCTGTCATGTCCTCCCAATTGATTTCAGCGAATTCGCGTAACATTAAGCCAGCGACATAAAGCAAGGCCGGTGCGGTAGCATAAGCCGGTACCATTTTGGCTAAGGGGGCGAAAAACAGAGCTAGCAAAAAACAACCCGCGATGGTCAAAGCGGTCAGACCAGTGCGGCCGCCGGCTTGGACGCCAGAAGCACTTTCTACGTAGGCCGTGGTGCTGCTGGTGCCAATGAGCGAGCCCGCTACAATAGCAGTGCTGTCAGCAAACAAAGCACGACCTAAACGGCCAGGGTTGTTATCGCTAATGAGATTAGCGCGTTTGGCTACACCTAACATGGTGCCGGTAGCGTCAAATACCTCTACCAATACCAATACTAAAATCACATGCGCCAAGCCCATATGCAAAGCACCCATAATATCCAACTGGAGGAACGTGGGGGCGACGCTAGGGGGGAAAGAGAAAATACCTTGGTAGTCGTTGTGACCCATTAAGGTAGCTACGCCAGTGACGAGTAAAATACCAATTAAAATGGCGCCGCGAATGCGTAGTGCATCGAGAGCGGTAATCACTAAAAAGCCTAAAATAGCATAGAGGGCAGCAGGCTGAGTCAGGTCACCAATACCGATTTTAGTGGCAGGGTGTTCTACGACTATACCGGCGTTCATCATGGCAATGATTGCTAGAAATAAACCAATACCTGCCACAATAGCGGAACGTAATGAGCGGGGAATGCCTTCAATAATCCACCCACGAATGCCTGTGGCTGTTAAAATCAAAAAGATGATGCCGGAAATAAAAACGGCACCTAAAGCGACTTGCCATGTGGCCCCTAAAGAGGCCACCACGGTAAAAGCAAAAAAGGCATTTAAGCCCATGCCAGGAGCCATCCCAATAGGCCAGTTCGCCACAAAGGCCATGACTAAAGTGCCAACAATAGCCGCTAAGCACGTTGCTACGAAAATGGCCCCATGGTCCATTCCGGTGGTGGAAAGGATGTTTGGGTTCACAATGATGATATAGGACATGGTTAAAAAGGTCGTGATACCCGCCATGACCTCGGTTTTAACATTGGTACCATGTTCGTTAAGCTTGAATAAACGCTCAAACATAAGGCTTCCTGTTTAGAAGTAAACGTAAATTAAATAACCTTACAATTTTATGCCTAATTGTGCTTTAGCGCTATGGCACAGTATAGAAACAACATGAAGATACTTGGATATGAAAGCTCCTGTGATGAAACAGGAGTAGCGGTAGTGTGTACCGAGCAGGGTTTATTGGCACATGGCTTGCATAGTCAAATTGCTATGCATCAAGCCTATGGCGGGGTGGTACCTGAATTGGCCTCGCGCGACCATATTCGCCGCGTCTTGCCTTTAACAGAGCAGGTTTTGCACGAGGCAGGCTTGGGGCTGGACGACATTGATGCTATTGCCTATACGGCAGGCCCTGGTTTAAATGGTGCTCTTTTGGTAGGGGCTAGTTTTGCTAATTCTTTGGCATGGGCTCGTGGTATTCCTACTTTACCCGTGCACCATCTCGAAGGCCACTTGCTGTCACCTTTATTAGCAGATCCTGCGCCAGAGTTTCCTTTTGTGGCGTTATTGGTATCCGGAGGGCACACGCAGATTATGCAGGTAGAGGGCGTGGGGCAATACCGTTTATTGGGTGAAACCCTAGACGATGCGGCCGGCGAAGCCTTTGATAAAAGCGCCAAACTACTCGGTTTGTCTTACCCCGGCGGGCCAGCGCTAGCGGCTTTGGCAGAAAAAGGCAATCCAGACCGAATTCAGTTACCGCGGCCTATGCTGCACAGCGGTGATTTTGATTTTAGCTTTAGTGGTTTAAAAACGGCGGTGCTGACGGCTTTGCGTAAACTGGAAAAAGAGCAGGGCCAGGCGACGGATCAAGATCGAGCTGATTTGGCTGCGGCCACTCAAGCAGCAATTGTTGATGTGCTTGCTATTAAGTCTTTGCGTGCTTTGAAAAAAAGCGGCTTAAAACGCTTGGTGGTAGCGGGTGGTGTGGGGGCTAACTTATTGTTACGTCAGCATTTATTGGCAGAAACGCAGCGGATGGGGGTACAAGTCTATTTTCCCCCCGTTAGTTTATGTACCGATAATGGCGCCATGATTGCTTTTGCTGCAGCTCAGCGTATTAAATACGGTATTCAGGAGCTACAAAGCGCGGCCAGTTTTAAAGTACGACCACGCTGGGATCTTGAGGATGTCGCTGTTTAAGGTTTGTTTTGACCTATACGGCTTTCCTGCCCTAAAAGCAGGCGCCGTATATTGGCAGAATGACGCCACAGCAGTAATACGCTTAAGATGATAATGGCAAAAGCAATGGGCACATCCATGGGCCAAACAGAGCCAGCCCCTAATAAATAATAAACAGGTGCTAGGATGGCAGCCGCAATCGCAGCCAGCGAAGAAAATTTAAAGACATACGCCACGGCTAACCAGGTCAGGGCACATGCCAGCGCTAAGCCGGGTTGAATCGCAATCAAAATGCCGATGGCAGTTGCTACTCCTTTGCCGCCTTTAAAGCCCAGCGTAAAAGGAAAAACATGGCCTAAAAAAACAGCAATAGCACTACAAGCTACTACCACTGTGCTCAAGCCGAAATAAGCGCTAATTTTATAGGCTAGTAGCACAGCCACCGTGCCTTTTAATAAGTCACCCACTAAGGTTAAAGCCGCCGCTGCTTTATTGCCGCTACGCAGCACGTTGGTTGCGCCGGGATTATTTGAACCAAAGGTACGAGGGTCTTGTAAACCCATGAGGCGACTGATAATGACGGCAAAAGGCAAAGAGCCTAGCACATAGGCCAAGCCCACAGTAAGTACAGCAATCATCCAGAGCATAGCTAGACCATTAAAGTGAAAACCAAGAGTGGCGATTCTACTTGATCTGAGATAATTTTCAAAATAAAACAGGTACAATTAGTGCTCTTGTAAACCCATGGGTTCAGTATGAAAATTTTAATTGCAAATGACGATGGCTACAATGCGCCAGGTATAGAGGCCCTTTATCACGCTTTAGATGGCCTCGGAGAGCTCACGGTCATCGCTCCTGAAAGTAATTGTAGTGGGTCTTCTAACTCATTAACATTGAGTCGTCCTTTGTCAGTACAAAAGGCGCATAATGGTTTTTATTATGTCAATGGTACGCCCTCGGACTGCATTCATATTGCCTTAACTGGGATGCTGGGCTTTAGGCCTGATTTAATCGTTTCAGGTATTAATAATGGCGCCAATATGGGTGATGACACCTTGTATTCCGGAACCGTAGCTGCGGCCATGGAAGGTCATTTGTTTGGTGTCCCCGCGCTGGCTTTTTCCTTAATTGAAAAAGGGTGGGAGCATTTAGATACCGCGGCCCATGTAGCCCGCGAATTAGTCCAAAAAACGCGCCAACAGCCTTTAGCCAGTGGTACCTTGTTAAATGTTAATATCCCAGCTGTTCCTGTGTCGGCGTTAAAGGGCTATGCGGTCACTCGTTTAGGCAAGCGCCATCCGGCTGAACCCGTCATTAAAAGCACCACCCCGTATGGTGAGCCCATTTACTGGATAGGACCTGTGGGCAAGGCGGTAGATTTTGCCTTAGATACCGATTTTGGGGCAACACAAAACTTGCAGGTTTCTGTCACGCCTTTGCGTTTTGATTTAACGGATCATCAACAGCTGGCCAGTACTCAAGATTGGGTACAAGGTTAAAAAACATGTTTTTGGGTTAGCTAGAGCGAGCAAAACTAAGGGAATTAGGCGTATTGAGGCAAGTTCGTTTAAAATTCGATGACAGGATGCAAAGTGGGCCAGTGGTGCTGCTTTTTACTGTCATTATCGTGGCAGCAGCAGGCTTTACATAGGTTGGTTTTGCTGCAATGGCTAGCCTGAAGAGCTTAAATAGGCCTTCAAAGGCAACTTATATCAACGTTTAATCTGCATTAAGCGTTATCTTGTCAATAATTGACAATGTTATGAACTCGAAACAGTGCGTTTTGTCCCTTTGATGTAGGGAGCGCTAATCTAATTTTCAGGAGAACAACATGCAGCAAGCTGGTACGACTCTGTCTCCCGCTGCTTCGATTTTATCGATACGACCAACCTCACGTTGGTTAGTCGCTGGGACGATTGTAACGTCTTTGGTGCTTTCAGGGTGTAGCACTAATACGCCGGCTCCTATTACTGATATTCACTCTTCTACACCAAGTACGCCTCAGTCCACGGTGGGGCAGAACTATACGGTGCAAGTAGGTGATACCTTATTTAAAATTGCACAGCAGCATGGCACCACAGTGCAAGCCATTGCCAATGCAAATAATATTACAGACCCCACTCAGTTACGAGTAGGTCAAATGTTAATTTTGGATGGGGCTACTACGGTTGCTCAAAACAATGCAACGCCTACGACAGCCCCTACGACGTTAACCCCCCCAGCTACCGGATCAACCCCGAGCACCAGCACAGCCGCTGTGCCTGCTCCAGTTAGCAGCCCAACACCGCCACCTTCAGGTGCTAGCAGCAGTGTGGCTACCCAAACCCCACGGGCAAGCGATGCCACATTAATTAATTGGGGTTGGCCTACTAACGGCACGATCATCCAAAGCTTTACTGCTAATACCAAAGGAATAGATCTACAAGGCAATGTGGGCGATCCCATTAACGCCGCCGCGGACGGCAAAGTGATGTATGCGGGCAATGGTGTACGTGGTTTAGGAAATTTGATTCTACTAGGCCATAGCAATGGTTTTATTACCGCTTATGCTCATAATGATTCTTTGCTGGTCAAAACAGGCGAGGAAATTAAAAAAGGTCAACGTATTGCGACCTTAGGGCAGACTGATACGACCTCACCACGTTTGCATTTTGAAATTCGTCGTCGTGGCACTCCAGTGAACCCCATGTCTTATTTACCAGCACGTTAAATTTAAGTTGTGACGCCAACCATGAGCGATTTATTAGAAGTAGAGTCTTTAGACCTTGAGGGCAGGGGTGTAGCACACCAAGCAGACGGCAAGGTTGTATTTATTGATGGGGCATTGCCGGGCGAATTAGTGCGTGTCCAAATCACCCGTCAAAAACCCAGCTATGATCGAGCCAAACTTGTCGATATTGTGCGGCCCTCTGCTCAGCGAGTTTCCACTCCTCCTTGTCCTAATTTTGGAGTGTGTGGTGGTTGTTTAATGCAACATCTAGAGCCTACCGCTCAGGTGGCGATCAAGCAACGTGCCCTTGAAGACGCCTTTAAACATATAGGCAAAGTGCAACCGCAGCAGCTGTTAGCTGCCATGCATGGTCCTTATTTTGGCTATCGCTTCAGAGCCCGTTTTTCAGCACGATTTGTGCAGAAAAAAGGGGGGATGTTAGTGGGCTTTAGGGAGAAAAATGGGCGCTACGTCGTGGACATGGATCAGTGTTTAGTTATTCCTAAGCATGTGTCAGATATGTTGCGGCCTTTGCGCACAGCCCTGAGCACACTGTCTAGGCCTGATCGGATTCCTCAGATTGAGCTGGCGGTAGGCGATGCCTGTACCGTATTAACTTTGCGGCATATGGAACCTTTGACGGACAGCGACCTAAACACGTTGCGTGAGTTTGCTGCACAGCATAATGTGATCTGGTGGCTGCAACCCAAGGGCCCTGAAACAGCGCATCCCCTAAACCCAGAAGACAGCGATGCTTTGTACTATGAGCTGCCAGATTACGATCTGAAAATGCCTTTTAAACCCGCTGATTTTACTCAGGTGAATCATCAAATAAACCGCGAACTCATTCGTCGTGCTTTGCGTTTATTGGAGATTCAACCTAATGACCGCGTGGCTGATTTGTTCTGTGGTTTGGGTAATTTTAGTCTGCCTATGGGACGTTTTGCCAAAGAGGTCGTGGGCATAGAGGGCAGCGCTACGTTAACGCAGCGTGCTACCGAAGCCGCCGCCTTGCATGGTCTCAGTGACAGCGCGAAATTTAGCACGCTTAATTTGTTCGAGGTGGATGTCAGTTGGTTGCGAGAGCTAGGGCATTTTGATCGCGTGCTTATTGACCCGCCTCGTGATGGTGCTTTTGCGGTAGCTAAAGCCTACTCCGAGCTTTCTTTGGCGGAACGCCCTCAACGCATTGTGTATGTATCCTGTAATCCCGCTACTTTAGCGCGCGATGCGGGCATCTTGGTGCACAATGGTGGTTATGAATTAAAAGCAGCGGGTGTGATTAATATGTTTCCTCACACAGGTCATATTGAGTCCATTGCTGTTTTTGAAGCTGGGCAGACCGGACCTTTAAAAATGTTTGAAAGCCTAGAAAATGAATAGTTAGCCGTATAGATTTATTGGACGCTGAACTGCCCCCAAAGATTGGACCAACCGTCCAGTTTTTGGGGGCAGTGCTATTTATGTATTGTTACCTTTGATGTCCTTCCTCTCGTGAGGGTTTTCTGACTCTTTGTTAGGCAAATCGATTTCACGTTCTGGTTTAGGAGTGGATCTAGGTTGATTGTCCGGTTCTGGGCTTTTAGGCACAGGCTGAGTGGTATCAGGGGTTTCGGTTTGATTTTGCTTCATGATGTTCTCCTAGTTAGAGCTTTAGGGGAAGCAAATACTATGCCTGATAAATCAGTCCAGCTTGCTTAAATACAAAAATTAGGCAAGCGACTTTTCCGCATCTTCGACGGATTCAGTGGCTTTGGTCAGTAGGTCTAAGAGCTGCTCTTGCTCCTGAGTCGTCAGTTTTTTTAGAACAAGAGTATTTAGTTTTTTAATCTCGGGCAGTACCTGCTGCTCTAGGTCTAGGCCGGCTTGAGTCAGAAATATATTATAAATACGCCGATCTGTTTTATTTTTTTGTCGTAGGATTAAGGCTTTTTTTTCCATTTGATCTAGGGCTGCAGCGGTAGTGGAAGAGCGTAAACCGGCAGCTTCACCTAATGCTTTTTGGCTTAAGCCATCTTGCTGCCAAAGTACTCTTAGAAAATGAAACATGCCTACCGATAAATCATATTTTTTGATGGTGTTTTCTAGCAGTCGTAGTAATGCTCTGTCATTACGATGAATAAGGGATCCAAAATTGCGGTCCCATTCTGTATTCATGACCTGCTCCAGAAGGGATTCAGTTGTTATCGTCATCTTTTTTCCTTAAGGCTTAGGCTTATTAGGGGTTAATCCCATGGGCAATTAGTCCTATACCGAACTATTATAAATTAGTTCGGTATAGGACTAATTGTTTGTTATTGGGTTATAGCTGTTTACTATTGGTGGCTTTTAAATAGTACATCTAATTAGCTTAGCCCAAGAGGCTGCTTTTAATCTTGATCAGAGCAGGTACAAAGCAAAAATTAGCTAAAGAGTGAGTTTGAATTGCTAAATGAATAATGACGTATAAGGAGAGGGTCAAGGTGAGTATTAAGTCAAAATTGATGATGTCGGTATTGGTGGGATCTTTAATGGGCCTCTCTACCGGCGTGCAGGCAAATGGAGCCATGACCATAGGTACCAATCAGCCCGGTAGTTTGTTTTACTCTACGGGTGTGGCTGTTTCAGAAGCACTATCACGCAATGGCGTGGATAGCCGTGTGCAATCTTATGCAGGGTCAGGGCCTTTGATGGCGTTGGTGGATCAAGGGGCTTTAGATTTGGCGGTAATTAATGTGTTTGAAATGTCTCAAGCCGCGAATGGTCTGCCTCCATTTAAAAATCCCCATCCTAATTTACGTGTGGTAGCTCGATTATTTGATGGGCAGATAGGGGCCGTGGTAGCTGCAAAGAGTGATATCAAAAGCCTAGCGGATATCAAAGGTAAACGTATGACAGCGGGGTACGCGGCGTCGCCGATTGCAGAGCTGATGAGAAAGGCCATTGTTGCCAATGCCGGCTTGACCGACAAAGACATTGTTACTGTTTCTGTGCCTAATGCGAACCGCAGCGGCGAGCTGTTGGGGTCGGGGCGTGTAGATGTGGGGTTTCTGGCGGTAGGCTCTGGTAGTGCCGAAGAGTTGAACGCGTCGTTGGGAGGCATTCGTTTTTTATCATTGGATGATAGCGAAGAGGCTGTTTTCGCTTTGCAGGAAATTATGCCACAGGGATACCCAGCGACAGTGACTAATCGAGAAGCACCCCCTGTAGGCACTGATGGGGACACGCAGGTTTTAACCTATGGCGTTGTGTTGGTAACGCATAAGGATTATGACAGTGAGAAAGTCGTAAGTATTCTTCAAGCGCTTGAGGACAATGTTGCACATCTTGAGTCATCAGTGACGAATTTTCAGGGTATTGACCGCGCCAAAATGGGTGGGGCTTTGAATATTCCATACCACGAGGCCGCTAGTCAACATTTGAATTAAAAGTGTGTTGCCAGTGATGACACGAGTCTTTGAGATTTTTTGGAGTAAGCGGTAAATGCCTATATTGATACGAAATATCAACCTGTTTAATCGACTGGTATTCCGCACCTGCGCTGTTTTATTAACGTTTATCACTTTGACCTTAACGTTTAATCTTGGGTCTGCTCTAAACATTATGTACTACGAAGAGCAGTTTTTTGCTCTAGCATTAGGTTGTGCTTTGTTTATTGCTTATTCAAGAGCGGCGTTTTCCGATGTAGAGCGCAAAAAGTGGCATCGGCTCTTTTTCATTGTTGATGTTGTTTTGGCGTGGGGGTGCCTAGCGGTATCTGGGTATTTTGCCTGGAATTTTGAAAGTTATTCGATGGCTATTGTTTTTCAACCTATTGAAATCATCATCGGTGGCACGTTTATATTGCTTGCCTTACTCGAAATTGTACGTCGCATCGCTGGGCCTGCTTTAGTCGTTATTATCGTAGCTATCTTAGCTTATGGCTTATGGGGTAGTTATTTGCCTAATCGATTTGCAGCGCCGCCTGTAGATTGGGGCCGTTTGATTACGTATGTGACGACCGACCCCGCTGCTTTGTTAGGGATGCCTGTAGCCGTTGCCGTCATGGTAGTGGTGCCGTTCTTATTTATGGGAGGCTTATTAAGTCAATCGGGGGGCGGTAAGTTTTTTACTGATATTTGCTTAGCTGCCTTTCGTCGTTCTCCCGGTGGGCCAGCAAAAGTCGCCATTGTTTCATCCTCATTACTTGGCACCGTTTCAGGCAGTGCCGTGGCGAATGTCGCAACGAGTGGCATTATCACAATTCCCATGATGAAACGTGCTGGCTATAGTTCAGAGCGAGCCGCAGCTATTGAGGCTGTTAGTTCTACGGGCGCGCAGTTCGTGCCTCCTGTAATGGGGGCGGCAGCTTTTATTATGGCTGAGTTTTTGCAAATTCCTTTTGCTACCATTGCTTTAGCCGCTGTACTGCCTACGGTGTTGTTCTTTCTCATTATCTACATCAATGTGCACTTGGTGGCATGTAGAGATGGCACGAAAAGTCCAGAGGCAGATGTGGCCTCTGCACAAACATTTTGGACTTATTTTCGCAGTGGTTGGCATGCTTTCTTTGGTCTGCTTTTATTGTTTTTCCTTTTGCTAGGATTACGCTGGCGACCTGAGGCTGCTGCTTTTGCTGCCGCTTTATTTTATGCCATCAGTGGTATGACCCTTGGGTATTTGGGCAAGCGCATCGACCTTCGTCAAATCGCAGATAATTTCCGTACCACAGGTCTTGCTGCGACGGATATTATTTTGGTTTCTGCCGCTGCGGGGATAATTATTGGGGTGTTAAGCTACTCGGGTTTAACTCTGTCGCTTTCCCGTTTTTTGCTCTTTCTTTCTTTTGATATTGTGCCTTTGCTTATTTTGTATACGGCGTTGGCTGCAATTGTCTTAGGGTTGGGTATGCCTACTACAGGCGTGTATGTACTCTTGGCGGTGCTTATGGCACCTGCGTTGGTGACGGTGGGCATAGACCCCTTAGCGGCCCATTTCTTTATTTTTTATTTTGGTGTGTTGTCGATGATCACGCCACCGGTTGCATTGGCCGCTTTTTCTGCGGCCAGTATTGCGGATGCGCGCCCGATGCGTACGGCAGTTGAGTGTGTGGTGGTAGGGTGGCCTTTGTTTATTCTCCCTTTCCTAATGATTATCAAACCTTCTTTATTAATGACGCAGGGCTGGCAAGACGGAGTATTAATATTCGTCCAGATTTTGGTCTGCTTTATTGCCATTGCTGCAGGCAGTATCGGGTATTTGCGAACGCCTCTCAGTCCATCTTATCGGCTTTTGCTGGGTGTTTTAAGCGCTACTTTTATTGCTCTACAATTATTAAATTTTGCTGAAAGTGGTCTTGTTTTCTTGATCTCTTTCGCCTTGCTGGGTTTGCTAGTCTTTCCGTACTTGCGCCCTCGGCGTTTAGGGGGGGTGCCGGTTTAATTGTTGTATTTTGAAAACCAAAGGCCTGCATTCAGTGTTATACCGAATGCAGGCCTTAAGAGTTTTATATTTAGCTATTTATCTAAAATACGCTGTGCTTCAATACGCACGCGCTCGGGGGCAGTGCCACCTAAGTGATTACGTGCAGCCACAGACCCTTCTAGGGTTAGAACCCCAAAAATATCGTCTTCTATAGAGGGGTGGAAGGCTTGAAGTTCGGCTAAGGATAAATCGGCCAAGTCGCAGCCTTTTTGTTCG
Source organism: uncultured Paenalcaligenes sp. (assembly GCA_947632305.1). GTDB lineage: Bacteria > Pseudomonadota > Gammaproteobacteria > Burkholderiales > Burkholderiaceae_B > Paenalcaligenes. The sequence goes on from CANROS010000028.1 coordinate 22,428, forward strand.
CATTCGCGAACGGCCAAAGCAACGGTTTCGTGCGCATCACGGAACGGCAGACCTTTTTTCACCAAGTAGTCGGCCAGATCTGTGGCGGTAGCAAAGCCTTGGAGGGCCGCTGCACGCATGGCATCGGCTTTAACACGAATGCCAGAAACCATGTCAACAAAAATGGTTAGGGTGTCGCGGATGGTGTCAGCGGCATCAAACAGACCTTCTTTGTCTTCTTGGTTGTCTTTGTTGTAGGCCAAAGGTTGGCCTTTCATGAGAGTGAGTAAACCAATTAGATGGCCGTTAACGCGTCCTGTTTTGCCGCGGGCTAATTCAGGTACATCGGGGTTTTTCTTTTGAGGCATGATGGAGCTGCCGGTGCAAAAACGATCCGCTAGCTCAATAAAGCCTACGCGAGGGCTCATCCAGATAATAAGTTCTTCGGATAGACGGGAAACGTGCGTCATGATGAGTGCAGCCGCAGCGCAGAACTCGATGGCAAAATCACGGTCAGAGACTGCATCTAAAGAGTTACGGCAAACTTCGTCAAAGCCGAGTAGTTCGGCGGTCAGTTCGCGGTCAATGGGGTACGTTGTACCCGCTAAGGCTGCGGCCCCCAAAGGCAAGCGATTGACGCGTTT
>CANROS010000029.1 GCA_947632305.1 uncultured Paenalcaligenes sp.
TTAGGCAGCGCATAAATAAAGCGTGCCCCCTGCGCTTTTTCGGCAGAGACTTCGGCGGGAATCAAACCGCCTTCGTCAGTATCCACCGCCACGTAGCTAGGCTCGTACATGGAGAAAGACTGCAACGCCCCTAAATAGGAGGGAGACTCGACGAGTACCTTGCTGCCCGGATCGATAAACAGTTTACCCAGCATATCTAACGCCTGCTGAGAGCCCGAAACAATCAAGACCTCGTTAGGGCTAATGGTGACATCTTCGGAGCTTTTATGTTTAGCGACCCATTCGCGCAATGGGCCATAGCCTTCGGTAGGGCCATACTGTAAAGCCACTTTCCCTTGTTTTTCCAAGACCACGTCAAACGCATGGCGTAGCTCTGCCACAGGAAAACCATCTGCTGATGGTAAACCACCCGCAAAGGAAATAATTTCTGGTCTGGTAGTGACCTTTAGGATTTCTCGGATAGCAGAACTGGTGATCTGATTAGCGCGACTGGAAAAAGTAAAGGGGGTATGAGAATCCATGATGTGAAGATGACCCTGAGTAAAAATATTAATTACAGCCATAGATAGCAACTATGGCTCTAGGTTACAGTATTACGCGCTAAGCGTGAATAGCCAAACACCATTAGACTGTGTTTGGCTGGCTTACAGAGCATCCCTTTGACGCTTAGAGGTCCTGAGCGGGCGCCTCTGCCGCAATTTTTTCTTGCATACGGCGTCTGAATACCAAGGACCCTTTGTCAGCGGCCAAATGCAATTTGGTGCCATGCTCGTCCATTCCCAATTGAACGGCTTCGAGGACGACTTTGTCTTCATTAAAGGCCGCACGCACATCTTCGTTAAACACCTGCGACACTGTCTGGTCGTCTGGGCTGAAGTTACGCAGCTGAAACCAAAAATAACGAGTGTTTTTTTCGTCTATGGGCGTTAAGAAGTTGTAAGAATCCATTAAGAACACGTCAGGATGCAGTTCGCCTTCGTCGCTGCCCGTCCCAGAGGGCGTAAAAATAGCCCGAATGACAGCATGAGCAGGATAACGCATCTCGTATTGCTGTTTACGGTCACATTTGCCGGAAAATTTGACGAATTTTTTATAAAAAGGGGCGACCTCAATATCACGCAACCAACGCCAAACCGTAATACCGTTGTCGGCTTCGGTAACCTGCAAAGGCATACCCACTAAATCGCTGCTACCAAATGAACCTTGGTGTACCCAAGTAACATGGGAGGGGTCCAATAGATTATCTGTGATGTAGAGATAATTACAGGCCATTTCCATGGCATCACCCCGGTTAACCCCCCAACTTGGGTCATCCCACTCTTTGATGTCAATAATATCAGCGGGGTTAGCTTGCGCGCTGTCACCCATCCACACCCACACCATGCCATATTTTTCTATGGCTGGGTAATGACGTACCACTGCCGATTTGGGGATATGTTTGGCGCCTGGAGCCTCTACACAAGCCCCTGAGCAATCAAAACGCAAGCCATGATAACCACACTCTAGCGTGTCATCCACCACCCGCCCTTTAGATAAGGGCAGACGGCGGTGCGGACAGGAGTCTTGCAGCGCGACCACACTGCCATCTAGCTTGCGGTACAGCACCAAAGACTGATTTAACATTTTGACGGCGAAGGGAGTGCGGTTAATGTTGTCCGACAAAGCGGCCACATACCAAGCATTTTCTAAGAACATGATTTATCACAGAAAAAGAATACGATCCCTCTATAATAAAACAAGATTAACTAACATAATCTGCTTTTTTATTCAGTTTATCTAAAGTATTTATTGGGAATATGTCATGAGCACACTGCCGCCTTTGCGTGCTTTACAGGTTTTTGAAACAGTAGGCCACAGCCACAACATTCAAGATGCAGCCAAGCGCCTTGGTATCAGCTCTGGGGCGGTAAGCCAACAACTCCAACTTTTAGAAACAGAACTGAATGTAGCGCTGTTCTTTAAAGAAGGTCGACGCCTACGTTTAACCGCAGCCGGTTTGGACTTCCATCAACGTTGTTCTGAGGCCTTTGAACTACTCAGAGAGGCTCAAACCCGACTGCATCTGGATCAACAAGAACAAACTCTGCACCTTAGTGCCCTACCGTCTTTTTTAAATGAATGGTTGATTCCACGTATTTCGCCTTGGCAACAACAGCAAGACCCCATGGTGCGTGTGCATTTTCATGGTTCTCATCATGAACCCGATTACGCCAACGAGCGTATTGATTTTAGATTCACCTATGCGCAATCTGTGCCCCAGAGCCTACACGCGCTTGAGCTCTTTACGGACAAGGTACTGCCTGTTTGCCACCCACAGCTGCTAGCAAAACACCCGCTCTTAACCCCCAAAGATATACAAAAACTGCCTTTGATTGCCGTCGATTGGCAGCCGCGTTTTAGCTCGCCCCCCAGTTGGATAGATTGGCTTGCTACCTATGCACCCAACGCCATGGCGACGACCTCACCCGCGTGGCAAAGTTTTAGCCTATCGCACCAAGCGTTACATGCAGTACGCCAAGGTTTAGGAATCATGTTGGCGCAGTATTCCTATGTACAAGCCGAACTGGCTACAGGGCAACTATGCGCCCCTTTTGCCTCCATGGATTTAAAACTGGACTGGCCTTATGTGATGACCTGGCAGCCTCAGGTGTTCAATAAAAGCCAAGCGCGCGATTTTCATCGGTTTGTGCTCAGTCAGGTTAAACAATCACAGTCTGGTCTAGATTGACGTTTAACCCGCCCTCAACGGCCTTAACCCTACATGCACTAGAACTTGTGAATTCAGGCACAAGACGCCCTTTTATCGAGTAATTATTACGTCTTGGCCTGCGGGTACTGCGTTAATTTAGTGCAATTTAACCGTTCTGCTGCAAACGCATTGCAACGACTTGGCTCACGGCCTCTTTCAAAGGCCCTGCCTCTAGGTCTTTCACGGGTAAAGCACCCATTTTGTCTTGCACATCGGCAATTTTATCAGCGAGCGCACCGGTAAAACCTAACTCGTCATAGGTGGCAGCCACCTCCCGCATTTCTGCGGCACGACGAATACCATGATGTAGGGTGCGTTCAAACATATAACTGACGTTTTCAGGCCAACCCAAGCCGGGGAAGGTTTCCGCTAAAGAGCCCACTACACGATCAAAACAACCCGTAGCAGAAGCAGCCAACACCGTTTCTACAGTTAGCGCCTCTAGACCTTTAACAAACATAGAGCGCACCATTTTGATGGCAGTGGCTTCACCAGGCTCATTACCTACCACCTCAAAACTAAAACCCAGTTTTTCTAAAGTGGGTACTAATTCTTGGGCTTGTGGGCCCGCTAGAAGTACGGGCGTGGCATGACCGCGTGGGTGTACTGGTGCCATCACCGCCATATCTAAGTAATGCGCACCACGCTGCGCGACCAAGGCCGCTGTTTTTTGCTTACGACCTGGGGACACTGAGTTAATGTCTATAAACAATTGGCCTGGCTGTAAGGCTGCTAATGCATTTTCTGCGGCGTTTAAACTTTGATCAGCGGTCACAGCGCTGATAATCCAATCAGCACCCTCAAGGGCTTGTGCAATATCCGTTTCAAAGCGCAGACCACGACGGGTGGCTTCTTGAGCCATCGCCTCGGTTTGCACTATGTCGTAGGCTGCCGTAAATTGCGCGGACTCATGCGTCGCTAAGCTATCTGTAAAGGCGCGAGCCGCCTCACCAAATCCTATGTATGCAATTTTCATGTGAATTCTCTTAAATGATGTGGGACAAGTTCGAGATAGATTTTAAAATAAAAAACCCCCTTTAAGTTAAAGGGGGTTGGCTGCCTAAAACGAGGCTTAGACCACAGCGGCTAAAGATTTAGCGTAGTACTCGACATTTTTAGTGGTTAAACCAGGAATACTAATACGACCTGAGTCCAACATATAGACCCCAAACTCTTCGCGCAAGCGGAGAATTTGCTCTAGGCTAAGACCCGTATAACTAAACATACCCTGTTGTTTAATCATGTAATCGGCATCGTAGTGGGGAGCTAATCGGGTTAGATGCTGATGCACAGCCTGACGCATGGTGTGAATACGGGCACGCATGGCAGTTACGTCATGTTCCCAACTTTGAAATAGTTCGGGGTCAGTCAACACCAAGGCGATGGCGGCGCCACCATGAATGGGCGGATTTGAATAGTTTTTACGCACCCAGGCCTTGAGCTTGCCTAAGGTTAGATCGACCTCGGCCTTGTCTTTACAGACGACAGAGAGCGCACCACAGCGTTCAGCATAATAAGAAAAGTTTTTAGAATAAGAATTAGCAACTAAAAACTCTAAGCCCGCCTCTGCCATAGCGCGTATTGCATAGGCGTCTTCGTCCAGACCTTTACCGAAACCTTGGTAAGCCATGTCTAAAAAAGGAATCAACTTTTTGGCTTGCAGTAAAGCAATTAACTCGTCCCATTGTGCCGTCGATAAATCTGCCCCCGTCGGATTATGGCAACAAGGATGTAACAAGACAAAGCTGTCTTCAGGCAAATGATTTAAATCGGCCAGCATTCCGTTAAAATCTACGCCTTGGGTCTGGGGGTCAAAATAACGGTATTTGTTCGTTTTGATGCCGCAACCACCAAAAATAGCATGGTGATTGTCCCAAGCTGGGTCACTAATCCACATTTGGCTGTTTGGGTAGGCTTCGTGTAGAAGGTCGCCACCCACTTTTAGGGCGCCAGTGCCACCTAGGGTTTGGATGGTAGCAATTCGCTGACTAAGATATGCCTCGTGCTGGTCGCCAAACACCAATTTTTGCGTCGCGTTACGATAACTTTCCAAGCCTTCCATGGGGAGATAGACTCGGGAAAGTTTTTGGGCAGCCCAACGCTGCTCGGCGGCTTGGGTAGCGGCTAGCAACGGCACACTGCCATCGTCTTCAAAGTATAAACCTATGGTTAGATTCACCTTGTTTTCGCGGGGATCTGCTTGGTATTGAGCAGCAACACGGAAAATAGGGTCTCCGGCATAAGGGGCTACGTGTTCAAACATGAAGGTTCCTAGAGCTAAAAATGAAGTCTTACTACTATACGGAACAGTTTAAACCCCTCCGTTTAAAAGCACAGACCCTGTTCACTCAGTGTAAACCCTAATGCTAGAGCCACTACCTCGAAGAGAGCCCTTAATCCATAACATAACTTAACTGTTTTCTTAGTTACTTTTAGAGTATATTATTGCCACATAAAAAAATTAAAAATAAAACTAAAAATCAGGATCCATAAGAAATGATTTTTTTAGTCCGCTCAAATTTACAAAAATTAATTATAGGTTTAGCTTTTTTAAGCTCGCTTATTTCTGTAATTAATATGCTTTTTGTAGGGTCTCATGTACAAAAAGAGGCCTTAATCAAAAACTCTCTAGAAATCCATGAAAACTATGCCATGAAACTGGCAGATGGGGCAAATTCATTTTTGCAAAATGCACAATCTGAATTAAGTTATGCTGCTGACCAAATCGGCAAAAACTGGACTAATACTCATTTCCAAAAATTAGAATTACAGCGATTATTACAACAAAACAAAAATTTTAACTCGCTACTTGTGTTCGACCCAACAGGCAAGGTTGCTGTTACCTCTGAAAACATTATTGAGCTCACATCACAGACCCTACAGTCCCCAGGCATACAAGCCTCTTTACAGACAAAGGCGCCACTGATAACAGCGCCCTATAAAAGTGCTCTCAACAATTTAATCATTATGATCTCTCAGCCTATTTTTAATTACAAAAGAGATTATTTGGGTTTTATTGCAGCGGGTATTTACTTAAAAGAAAATGAATCGTTAAATAAAATTCTTGGTGAGCATTACCATAAAGATGACTCAAGCACGTATGTCGTAGATAAAAACAAACATTTTCTATATCATCCTGATGAAAAAATGTTAGGGGAAATATCTAAAAATACTTTTTTAGATGGTTTTTTTGAATTAGGCAGAGGCCAAAAAGTATTTAAAAATGACGATGAGACAGAAATGCTAGGTGGATTTGCGGTGATTCCTACGGCCAACTGGCTCATCGTATCTCAACGTCCTGTTAAAGGCGCTTTACGCATTCATGACGGTTTAATGCTGACTGTTTTGTTCAAAAGCCTTCCTGTGACCTTATTTTTACTCCTTATCATTTGGGGCTTCGCTTGGCTAATCTCAAACCCATTACGACAACTGGCACGTGAAGCAAAAAACATGAAACAAACCGCCACTGTGCAACGCGTACAAAAAATAAACACGTGGTACTTTGAGGCCAATGAACTCAAAAAAGCCTTTTTAACTGGCTTACAAAGCGTCCACAAACAAGTTGGACAGTTAAAAATAGATACGCGTACTGATGTGCTAACAGGTCTCAACAATAGACGGGCTTTGGAGTTCACCCTAGCTAAACTTACTCAAGAAAAAACACCCTTTGGACTGCTGGTGCTGGATATAGACCACTTTAAAAAGGTTAACGATACCTACGGGCACCTAGCAGGTGATGCCGCCCTCAAAGAACTAGCCTCAGTCCTGTTAAATAATGTACGCGCGGAAGACTTCTGTGCGCGTCTAGGTGGCGAAGAGTTTGTCATTTTATTACCTAACTGCCCCCTCGAAGAAGCCCGAATCTTTGCAAAGCGCTTATCCCTCACGATTAGCCAACACCCCTTTACCACGATTGGTCATTTAACGGTTTCCTGTGGCATTGCCGCTTGGCCCTTACATTCTCACAATACTCAAGAGCTATTTCGGCGTGCCGATGAAATGCTTTATGTCGCTAAACAAAATGGCCGTAACCAAGTTCATGTTGCCAGTTAATTGCGATGTAAGTTAAATTGAAATCCCTTAATGCACCTCGTTGAGCCACTCTTTTTAGGGTAGACTTTGGTTTCATGACCACCTCTCCATCCAAGTACTTATATAGCAAAGACAACGCTCTCTATCTTGAGGGGGACTGGGTGCTGCGTCACTATCACGATTTACAGCAAGCGGTTTCCCAAAACCTCTCTTTAGGTAAAGAGGCAGAAACCCTTGATTTCTCTAATATTTCCTCGCTAGATACAGCTGGAGCAGGTCAGCTATGTACCTTAATTGGGGCTGACAACCTGATACAGCACCTGGATCAGGCTCAACACCTATCTGCCGAACGCAAAGCCTTATTATTGACGGTAGCCCAAGCTATTATTGAGGCTGGCCCCGCGGCCCCCCCACGAAAAACCTCTGCCATAGGTGAGTTTGTAGGCAATATAGGCATAGCCACCCAAAGCTTTGGCCGAGATGCCGTCGAGCTGCTAGCTTTTATCGGTTTAACTTTACAAAGCATGCTGCGTATTGCCTTGCGCCCCTCTAAATGGCGTATTAATGCGGTGGTCCAGCAGATCGAAGAAACAGGGCTGAATGCGGTCCCCATTATTGCACTACTGACTTTTTTAGTCGGCGCGGTCATCGCCTTTTTAGGCTCCACCATTTTAAAAGACTTTGGGGCTACGCTGTACACTGTAGACCTGGTTGGCTTTTCTTTTATGCGTGAGTTTGCGGTGCTCTTAACCGCTATTTTAATGGCCGGACGTACCGCCAGTGCCTTTACCGCCCAGATCGGCTCCATGAAAGCCAATGAAGAAATTGACGCTTTACGTGCCCAAGGCCTAGACCCCATACAAATATTGGTTTTACCACGCGTCTTTGCCCTGTTAATTACGTTGCCTCTGCTGACCTTTATTGGCATGGTTTCAGGTATTCTCGGTGGCGCCTTGGTTTGCTATGTCGTGCTGGGCATCTCCCCCACTATGTTTTTAGCCTTGTTTCAGGCGGATCTCACCATTACTAATTTTTATGTGGGCATGGCCAAAGCTCCCATTTTTGCCTTTTTAATCGCTGTCATCGGCTGTTTACAAGGTTTTAAAGTATCTGGTAGCGCTCAGTCTGTGGGCGAACACACCACCGCTGCGGTGGTTCATTCTATTTTTATAGTGATTGTTCTTGATGCGGTTGCTGCACTTTATTATATGGAAATGGGATGGTGATGCATGACTAGCCCAAACTCCACTCGAGAACGGCGTATTCAGGCTCAAATTCAACGCCAACAAGGCGATCCTATTATTCAAATTCGTGATTTGAAAAATAGTTTTGGTAGCCATGTCGTACATGAACACCTAGACATGGACCTGTATGCGGGCGAAATCGTAGGGGTAGTCGGTGGGTCTGGCACCGGAAAATCCGTATTGTTACGTTCTATCCTGGGTTTGCGCCCCCCCACTTCTGGGCAAATTACCGTTTTTGGTCAGAACATCAACGAACTGGATGCCGATGCCCGCTCCTTGGTAGAACGACGCTTTGGGGTGCTTTTTCAACAAGGGGCTTTGTTTTCTTCACTGACTGTTTTAGAAAACGTGGCGGTGCCTTTTATTGAAATAATGAAAATGGACCGACCTAGCGCTGAGGAATTAGGACGTATCAAAATTGCCTTAGCCGGTTTACCTGCCAATGCCGCGGACAAATACCCATCTGAACTATCCGGCGGCATGATCAAACGCGCCGCCCTAGCCCGCTCTTTAGCGCTGGACCCCGAGGTGTTGTTCTTAGACGAACCCACTGCAGGGCTAGACCCTATAGGGGCTAGCGAATTTGATGAACTGATTCTTACCCTAAGAGACGCCTTAGGGCTAACCGTATTTCTAGTCACCCACGATCTAGACACCCTTTACACGATTTGTGACCGTGTAGCGGTGCTCTCACAGAAACGTGTAATTATTAATGATCGTATCGAGGTGGTAGAGCGCTTTGATGACCCTTGGGTTCAGTCCTACTTTCAAGGTCCTAGAGGGCGTGCCGCCCTGCAAGCTCAAACTCGACGTCAGGAGAACTCGTAATGGAACCGCGCGCGCATCATGTGCTGATTGGTGTTTTTACCCTCACGGTAGCGCTTTGTGCTATTTTATTTTCTCTTTGGCTTACCAAAGCAGGCAGTGAAAATAAAACCAAAGACTACGTGATTGTCTTTACTGAAGCAGTACGCGGTCTAAACCGTGGTAGTGCTGTGCAGTTTAATGGCATTCGTATTGGTGAGGTGACAAAACTAAGCTTAGACCCCAATGATATTCGACGCGTACTCGTCAACATCAGTATCCAAGAAAACATTCCCATCAAAGAAGACACCACCGCCCGTCTCGCCCTAACTGGCATTACCGGGACTTCAGTTATTGAGCTACAAGCCGGTTCTCCTGGCAGCCCTACACTGAGCAACGAAGATGAGGACGAGCCGCCCATCATTTATGCTACGCCATCGCCTATTGCTTCATTAATGGCAGGTGGAGAAGAGCTCATGACCAAAATCTCAAACCTGTTAATTAATGCCAATGCTTTTTTATCATCAGAAAATGCAGAACGGATTGCTTCAGGTTTAACAGCATTAGAAAGCTTGATCCAACATTTAGCAGACAGTTCAAACGACTTGCCAGAGTTAATAGCAGAACTTAAAAAGACTACCGTAGAAGCCGGAGGTCTTATTCATGACACACGCCAGATTGTTAATACAGATGGCGCACAGACCTTTAGCCAAGCCAGCCAAGTGCTAGAGCAATTGAACTTGGCAGCCAAACAAGTGCAAGAGCTCATTGAACAAAACTCGGGGGCAATTAGTCAGGGGTCTCAGGGCTTTGCTCAAATTGGCCCCACCATGTCTGAACTGCGTCAAGCGCTTATTAATATCAAGCAAATTACCCAAGAGCTACAAAACAACCCCACCGAATACCTCTTAGGTAGAGATAAACTACAGGAGTTTCAGCCATGATGCAGCGCTGGCGTCTTTATTGCAAAAGAGCCCTACTGGGTGGTGTGATCAGTCTTGTGGCTGGTTGCTCGGTTTTCCCTAAACCGGACCCTCAGGCTCGTTACACCTTTCCGCCCACCACGATTCAGGCTGAAGTGCCAACCCAGCCGGGCGTTTTATTTGTGGGTGTACCTCAAGCCAATCGGTTGATCAGCAGTAATTTATTTCTGATTCAAACCGAAGAAGGGGAAATCAAAGCGTATAAGGGAACCTTGTGGGCAGATAACACCCCCGCCATCGTTCGCGAACGTTTAGTGAATGCGTTTACAGATGTACAGCTATTTGAAGCCATCAGTGCTGATGCGGTCTTGCGTTCGAATCAAACCCTAGACACCTATATTCAATCGTTTCAAGTACAGCTTGATCAAAATGGCCAACCCACGGTGCAGATCCAAATCAATGCCAAGCTGGTTGATAGCGCTAGCTCTAGTATCTTGAAGGCTAAACGTTTTTATAGTACGCAAGTTGCAGCCAGCACCGATATACAGGACGTAGTAAAGGCTTTTGGCCAAGCTTCTGATCAGCTCAGCCTCGATTTAATTCACTGGCTACAACCGTCTTAATCGTGTTGATTAATTACGCCTTAGAGTCGGCAGGGACAGCTAAAAACTGACCCTGCCAATACAATAAGGCGGGGTCAGTGGTTTCGGTTAAGTGCACATACTCTACCGAACCCAGCACCATTGCATGGGTATGGCGCACCATAATTTCTGCGACTCTACAGACTAAAGCGGCTGGTGCGTCTTTTAAGAGCCAAACCCCATTGTGCTCGACCCAATCCGCGCCTTCGTAGCGCTGCTCGCCTTTAACGCCACCGACTCCTGCAAAGCGTTCCGCTATAGGCACCTGAGAATGACTCAAAATATTAACGCCAAAACGACCGCCCTTTTCAATTAAAGGCCAGGCTGAAACAGACTGATTAATACACACTAAGAGTTCTGCTGGCTCTATGGCCACCGAGGTCACTGAGGTTGCTGTTAAGCCGGAACGTTGCCCTTTGTGGGAGGCCGTAATAACGCAAGGCGTGCCTGCTAAATGACGCATTGCTTTTTTATAATCGGTACTACTAACAATCGCAGAAGAGGTAAAACTCATAAACAACCTGTGTATAAATAAAGCTAGAGAGACAGTTGTACCCTCTAGCTTTTTTCTATTAACGAATACCGCGTGCTTTTAATAAAGGTAATACTTCGTCTCTAAAATACGGGAACTCTTTCACATAATCAAAAAAGGACAGCGTGGTGCCACGAAACCCGACCTCGTGTAATGCACAAATTAAATCAGCCACTTTTTCTGGCGTCCCGACCAAAGGAAAACCGCCATGCCCCACAGTCATCCGCTCGCGGATTTGTTCTAAAAGCTCGTGCGGGAAAGAGTGGGCATGAGCAAACTGAAGATTAACTAAATTATCTACAGCCCCTGTATCCGCATTATCCAAGATATATTGCCACTCTGCCTCAGCTTCCTCTTGGGTAGGACGACAAATCACATGGGAAAAAGTCATTACATTCACGTCTTTGCCCTCTGCCTTAGCTTGCGCTTTTAACTCTTGCAACTCTTTACGAGAACGTTCTAGTTCCATCGCGGGAGTAAATAAGAAGTTGGCATTACGGCTAGCGAACTCTCGACCTTGTGCAGATCCTGCTGCATTAAAAATAGGCGGATGAAAATCCGGACGTGGTGTGCCGTGGACTTGTTTTAAATGAAAGTATTTCCCCGACCAATCAAAACGTTCATCATGGTCCCATAAATTACGAATCACATCAAACCACTCTTGGGCATAACCATATCTCGTTTCATGGTCATCTGGAAGATCCAAACCTAAGGCATCATACTCCGGTTTATTCCAACCAGCCACTATATTTAGGCCCACCCGGTTGTTACTCATCTGCGCTAAAGTAGCAATCTGCTTTGCAACCACTACTGGATGATTCGCAACAGTATGGATGGTAGCAAATACATTAAGCTGAGTCGTTTTAGCCAATAAAGCGGCTGCCCACGTCATCGTTTCTAAGACGTAACCGTGGAAATCCGTCTCACCTTTATATCCCACCCATCGAGCAATGGGCAGCATAAAATCAATACCCGCCTCATCTAACAGCTGCGCCAAAACCAAGTTATTTTCCCACGTCGCTTTCCAGCGATCGGGTAATTGGGAAACAGTCATCCCGCCCCCACAGTTGGAGGCAAACGTGCCTAGCAAAAAGTGGTCGCTGTTCAATAGGCTATTAAGTCTCATTAAGTTCTCCTCGTTTATTATTAGATGTAAATGCTGCTCACTTCATTCTAGGAGCCGTGTAAAAGTCCCCGCTATCGAAATTCTGCTGCTTTATCTAAATACTGCAACTTTCTTTATCAGTGAAAACCAGAGTACGTCTAGAGAAGCGAACTGCCTTATCCTTGGGGTGGCTCACTGTTAATCTTTATTTAGATACCCTATGCAGCATTTACTTCGACAGTATGGTCAACTCCACTCTACAGATTTAGAGCACGTCCAACAGCACATTGGCCAAGTCCTCTGTCCCCACCACCTGCGTTTAACTCAGCCTCATCAGTTGCTTAATACGGAACTCTACTACCGTGCTAGCGAACAACTGGGATTTGGTCGCCTGCGTTATGGGGCTAACGTCAGCATTCACCCCGAACCTCTGCTTGACTTTTATCTCTTGCAAATCCCTATTAATGGACACGAACGTATCACTTTATTGCATGATCAATTTGACTCAGATAGTCAGAGTGCGTCTATGATCAATCCGGCTGACGAGTTCAATATGGAACACAGCAGTCAAGCCGATAAGCTATTTATACGCATTTGCAAAAGCAGTCTTGAGCTTTTCTTTGAACAATATTATCAACGCCCTTTGCAAAGCCCATTACGTTTTACTGTATTACAACCTTTACACGGTCAAACAGGTGCGAGCCTGTGGAATGTAATGCAATGGTTATTTACAGAAATAAGCCAAGGCATGTTGTTCGACCACCTCAATAGCACCAAACGTTTAGAAGAAACTTTTTTCGCAACACTACTAGATCTGTGGCAGCATAATCAGCGCTTGATGCCCTCACACTACACGGCCGTCACGCCGCACTCCATCCGAAAAGCAAAAGCCTTTATCGAGGAACATTACAGTCAAGCCCTAACCGTAGAACGTATTGCAGCAACAGTAGGTGTTAGCAGCCGTAGCCTGTATGCAGGCTTTAAAGACTATGTAGGCCAAAGCCCCATGCAATTTGTGAAGCAAATACGATTAGAGCGTGCACGGACACTTCTATTAAAAGCCGACCCAGCCAAAAACACCGTAACTCAGATTGCATTTAGTTGCGGTTTTTCACACCTAGGACAGTTTGCTATTGATTATCAACAGCGCTACGCTGAACGTCCTTCAGCTACACTATTGCAGTAATTACTTTTTAATTAGTACTTCTGCGCTGTTTAGCGGTTTGCTCCTCTCCAAAGGCTTTACTCATGGGTCGATTTCTTTTTTGTCTTTTCAGTCTCGCTCTTTTAACCGGTTGTGTGACGACTTCTACTAAAAACACCACGCTTAGCGCACCACAACCTTATTATTTGCCCCCTCAGCCTGCTTTGGCTGTGATCCAGCCAGTTGAAACGATTAACGCAGCACATGAATATGATCTGGCCGAGCTGATCCATTTAGCGCAGACCCACAACCCCGCTACTCGCATTGCTTGGCAAGAAGCCGAACAAACTGCCTTAGCCGCAGGGATGGTTAAGTCCACCTATCTACCGATGATCACCGCCAGTGTGGTGGCTGGACGCCAATCGTTTCATACCAAACATGATATTGAGGTAGCTCAACTCCTTAATATTGAGTCTCACTCTAAAGATACCGGCCACGGAGTGGTGCCTGCTATTAGTCTGTCGTGGTTATTGTTTGATTTTGGCCGTCGTGAAGCGGCCCACCAAGCAGCGCTTGAACTCCATACCGCACAACAAGCCAAATTCAATACCACACATCAAACTATTGTGTTTAATGTGGCGCGCACCTATTTTGCCTACAGTGCGGCACGTCAAAACACGCTGCTTTCTCAGCAGCACCTGATTCAATCCGAGCAGTTACTCGACGCCGCACAAGCCCGTTTTGCTACGGGGGTGGGCACAAGCATAGATATTGCTCAAGCCAAGCAATTAGCCGCTCAAGCCCGTTTACTTTGGGTACAAAAACAAGGGGCGGAACGAGACAGCTATAGTGCCCTATTAGGTGCAATGGGCTTGCCTCCTACGACCGCCTTAAAAATCAAAAGCAGCGCAGACCGAGTGTTGCCTTCTATGCACCATTTGCCTACCGAAGAAACGCTACAAAATGCCTTGGCCTATCGGGCTGATCTGATGGCAGCCGATGCCGCCGTACGGGCCGCTGAACAAGGCGTTGAGCTGGTCAAAGCCGATTACAGACCCACTGTAGGTTTGGTAGCTGTTGCAGCCGCAGGCAGTGCCTCATTCAATCTGAACAATGCCATCCAAACCAATCCACACCTAAAAGGTCATGCGGTTTTCCTAGGCCTGTCGGTACCCATTTACGATGGGGGGCTACGACGTCAACGCCTCTATAGTGCAGAGTCCAGAGCCCAAGCCGCACGAGATGTGCTTGAACAGGCCCAACATTTGGCCTTACGAGAGATTCATCTTGCCGCCAATGCGCTACGAACGGCTTTAGAAGCCTACGAAGCCTCGGAAGAACTGCTCGCTGCAGCTCAGCTAACCTATGAGGCAGCCCAAGAATCCTACGAGGTCGGTTTAAGCAGTATGATGCTGGCCACGGAAAGCGCCAATGGCCTGTTAGACGCCACCCAAGCCCATGCGACAGCTCATGCTGCCGCACTAACGGCCTCGGCTAATTTGGCTTTTGTCATGGGCCAAATTGACTCAGCTCACGTGTTAGCTCAGTAAACGCTGCTGAGCCTGTTCTAGCTCCAGGCGTTGTTGCTGTAACTGCCCTGGGGTAGCCCGAATGGTTTTAGGTTCTAGGGGCGCCAGCTCTAACTCGTACTCAGCCAACTCTAAGGCTTTGGCTGCCGTGGCCGCATGCACGGTGGCCTCGGTTAAATTGCTGGCCTGATCACGCTGCAATAAGGCCTCTGTGGCCTGTTGTAGTTGTTTGCGAATAAAATGCATGATGCTATAGGGCCATAAGTACGTAAAAAACAGGTACATCATGACATTGCCCAGCAAAATACCCATGATGCGATCCCATGCCATATCCATATCTACAGCGGGACCCATGTGGCTTAGATTAATCAGCAAAAAAGCAAACGCAATCTGCAAACCCGCATACGATACTCTCTCAGAGCCTAACACCACCCAAGCCGCCAACAAACACACCAAAAAGACGGCCAGCATTAAGGCGCCCACCGAGGTCATATGGGGAATAAACACAAACCAATAAATAAAAGTAATGGTGACCCCCACTAAACACCCGCTAATGCGCAGGATCATTTTATGTAAGGTTTCCCCTGTATTGCTTAAGCCAACAATATAGCAAGTGATTAAGGCCGTATGAATGCCTTGCCAATCCGCCGCGCTATAAATCAAATAACACAACACACCCGCTAAGGTGGTTTGAATGGCTAGGCGAAAATAGGCTGGATTAGTAAAGGCATCGTCCACAAAGAAACTGCTTTTTTCCTTGGGTAAGGTGGTGGTAGGCGTAGTTACCATTAGCGCACTGAGCTGTTGCTGCAAAGACAGCAAAGAGCCCTCAGCCAAAGTATCGGGCAATACCAGTGCGCTAGGGCGTTGTTTAAGCCGTAATTGGGCTGCCGCTTGTTTGCAAGCCTGAGCCAACTGCAAAGACGCGGGCGTAGCATTAGCGCCCTGCTGCTGCCACTGATAAGCCGCCAATAACACGCCATAACTATACACTACCGCATGGGCGTACCAAGGCTGCCAAAATTTAGGAGCCAAGTGCAACAAACCCACCCATTGCACCCGTTTTTGTTGGTCTTCTATTCCGGACAGTAAATTGGCACGGATTTTGTCTAGCTGAGCGGAGGGCTGTATTAATAATTCAGCGGCTAACTCCAGACGAGTTGCCATCTCATTCAGCAAAACGTTACGCGGGTTGCGCCCAATCAATAAGGATGCAATTAACAACAGCCCCATAGGCATCGCCGTCATCAACCAGGCATATAACACGGCACGAGTCGCCAGTTCGCCTACCGGAATATACGCCAACATGGTCAACACAAAAGCGATGACCAAAGCCAGAATCCCACCTAATGGCCCTACCATGCTGCTTACGCCTAAAAACATAAAGAGCAATGAGGAAATCACCAGCAAAATTAACCGTATAGGCGGAGAATCGATACTTAGTTGAATTAAGCCAATTAGCACAAAAACCATAATGCTAACTAAGACTAGCAAGGCCACGGCCATCAACGCACTTTCTACTGCATCGGACTTCATCACAAAGAACAACACATAGCAGCTAATACAGGCCTCGGGAATGCCGTACGTCATGGCTACGCCTGTGGTTAGCGTGCATAGAAACGCAATGCGCCAAGCCTGAGCCCAACGACCATCGTAAGGCAGCAAGTCCTGCCAAACAGTATGCCATACCTGTTTAGGTTTAATCACACTGGGTTCCATCATGAATAACGGTGGTGGCCGACACCCCTTTACGAACAAAGGTCTCGAACTCAGGCTCCATGTGTAATTTAATCCGTACGGGGAATCGTTGTGCTACACGTACCCAATTGACGGATTTTTGTACATAGGGCACATGACGCGGAATATCGATAAGATCCGTAGAGGACACCCCCCACCCGATGCTTTCCACCTCGCCTTGGATCCGAATATGAGGGTTGCTCATGACATAGACCTCGGCACACTGGCCGACTTGGATATGAGACAAGGTGTTTTCTCTGTACATGGCGGCCGCATACCAATGATCGGTACTCAGCAAGGTAAATACGCTCATTTCGGGTAATAAATAGTCACCCTCCATCACATGCAGGCCCACCACACGTCCGGTATGAGGCGCATAGACCTGAGTGTCATGCAAAGCACGCTCAGCCAGCGCTAAGCCCGCTCGCGCTACCTCTACGGTCGCTGCTTCGGCATGAGTATTATCCACCAAAGCCTCTGCAGCCTCGGCCTGCTCTAGGGCCTGACGTAATGAAATTTCTGCGTCTTTGCGTAAGGTCGTGGCCTCGTCGAGCTGCTGTTTGGGCACATAGCCTTTGGGTGCCAAAGCCGCTAAGCGCGCCTGGGTTTGCTGCGCCATGGTTAAATTAGTGCGGGCACGTTCAATTTGTTCGGTACTGATAGTGGCATTATGCCCTTGTGCTGCAATCACGCGCTTTTTGCTGTCTAAAATGGCTTCAGCCAAGGCCAGTTCCGCTTTGGCTTGCCCCACCCGGAGCTCGTATACGGTGGGGTCTAAGCTAAATAGCAGCTGCCCTTTTTCGACTAATTGGCCTTCGTTTACATGAAGTTCTTGGATTTTACCAGGCACAATGCTGACGATCTGCACCCCCTCAGTATCAATGGAAGCGTCGTCGGACATAGGGTTTAATTGGGTTTTATTCCAGTTTAAATAACCCAAAATAACAACCGCCACTAGCACCACCACAACAATAGCGAAAGCTAAGACTTTTTTGCTCTTAGGGGACTGTGGGTGTTGAGTTAAATCTGTTTCGGTCATAAGAGATGTGTTTTATCGAGCAAAAAAGAATAATAAGGCAGCCAAGCAAAAAATAACCATTAATGCAATATAAACCAAAGGTTTAAAACGCAGCACATCATCTAGACCTGTACGAATAAAAACCAATCGTAATAACAGTGTGACCACCACTGCCCCAAGGGAAAACAGTAGCCAAGCAGGAAAATAAGCCCCACCTAAACTAAACGACGGGGCTCGCTGGCAGCCCACCAATAAAAAAGACATTAATGTCAGTAAAAAAATGCGCATGCTGCGTTTAGTACCTTAGTCAAAAAAGCTCCCTCTATCTTAATCTATATCGTGTCATTTGCTCAGGCCATAATCGCCATTATCACTTTACCCGTATAAACCCTTGCAGAAAAGCTTTTAGTTAAAAGGTAATATATTTAAAACTAAATATATCAGCCTTCATGGGTTTATTAGAATCTACACACTACAGGGACAAAACATGATCAAAAAGACTTCAAAACTGTTACTTGGTGCGGCTCTAGCTCTTAGTGCTTTTGGTGCTGGCGCTGCAGAAACCACACTCAAAGCCGTTTCTGCTTTTAGCAAAGACACGTTTTACAACGAACGCTTTGAAGCTTTTGTAGAAAAAGTAAACGAAGAAGGCAAAGGCATTTTACAGATTAATGTGGTGGGTGGCCCTGAATCTATCCCAACTTTTGAAGTAGGGAACGCAGTGCGTTCAGGAGTGGTTGATTTTGCCAACACAAGCGCCGTTTTTCATGCCAATCTGGTTCCTGAAGCCTTAGCCATGACTTTAACGGATCGTCGTATGGATGAGCTACGTGAAAATGGTGGCTATGACCTACTGAATCAAATTCATACCGACAAATCCAACATGATTTGGTTGGCCCGCGTGACAGACGGCGTGCAATACCATCTGTACCTCAACAAACCCATTGATGAAGCCAATCTGAAAGGCTTCAAGATCCGCAGCACACCTGTCTATTTGGCCCTGCTACGTAGTTTGGGTGCCTCCGCTTTACAAATCTCTCCTGGTGAAACCTACACCGCTCTAGAGCGTGGGGTAGTCGACGGTTACGGCTGGCCTTCCGTGGGATTGTTAGACCTAGGTTGGCAGGAAAAAACCAAATATCGCGTAGAGCCTGGTTTTTATAACGTAGAAGTCAGCTTCTTTATCAACCAAGACAGCTGGAACAAGCTCAATGACGAACAAAAAGCCTTCCTCCAAAAGCAGGTGGAATGGGTAGAGTCCTTAAACGAAGCCGAGCTAGTTCGTGCTGAAGAAGAGAAAAAACGCCAAGAAGACGCTGGCGTAGAAGTACTGCAACTTTCTGATGCCGTCACGGAAGACTTCCTCAATCGCGCCTACACGGCAGGTTGGGAAAACATTCATCGAGTTAGCCCTAAAAATGCAGCAGATATCGAAAAGCTTTTCGGTAGAAACTAGTTTTACGTTTGATCTAAAAGGCACCTCAGCAGCGCTGGGTGCCTTTTACTCCTTGTATCCAAAGGACGTGTTATGACTGATGCCCCTCCTAGCGCTAGTCGCCCTTATCACCTATTGATGTCCTGTTGTGGCGCAATAGCTGCCTTAATTTTCGGTCTAATGAGTGTACTAGTCACCTTAGACGTGATTCTACGTAACTTAGATATCAATATTATTCCCGCTAGCGTAGAGATCACCGAATACATGCTCATGATCGCTACGTTCATCGCAGCTCCGTGGCTGCTTTATCACGGTGGCCATATACGCATTGACGTAGTCGTTAATAAACTCCCCCCTACGACTCAACACGTGTTAGCTATTGTGTGCGACACAATTGGCTTAATTGTTTGTAGTGTTTTGGCATGGCAGTCATGGGTAGTACTGCAAGACTCCCACAATCAAGGCAGTGTGGTTTTTAAAGAGCTGATTTTCCCTGAATGGTGGTTAAGTCTGCCGCTACTCATTGGCTCCACCCTATTAGCCTTAGAGTTTATCCGCCGTTTACGCAACGATTTTCATCATAAAGGCAAAGCATAATTATGGAATGGCAATCTGCACTTGTGCTCATGCTGGGGGCTTTGTTTTTTTTCATGGCCATTGGCGCCCCTGTTGTTTTTGCTTTTTTAGCAGTTAACTTAATTGGCGCTTGGGTTTTTTTAGGTCAAGAAGCGGGCCTAGCACAATGGGTACGTAATACCTCGTCCTCCGTGAGCAGTTTTTCTTTAACCCCCATCCCCTTGTTTGTATTGATGGGGGAGGTGTTATTTCACACTGGGCTTGCCTTTAGGGCGATCAATGCCATTGAGCGCTTAATTTCCCGCGTGCCCGGCAAGCTATCTATAGTCAGTATTTTAGGCGGCACCACCTTTGCCACGCTTTCAGGCTCCTCCATTGCAAATACTGCCATGATGGGTGGTGTCATGATGCCTGAAATGCAGCGTCGTGGTTACCACCCCACCATGTCGATGGGACCTATTATGGCAGTAGGTGGCATTGCCATGCTAATCCCACCTTCAGCCCTGGCAGTCATGTTGGGCAGCTTAGCTGGCATTTCCATTGAACGCCTATTAATTGGTGGGATTTTGCCAGGTCTACTTATGGCCGTAGGCTTTTTAGGCTATGTGGTCATACGCAGTCGCCTACGCCCCCAAGATGCGCCTTCGTCCCCCGAAGACGAGGTCGCTGTGGCCGGATGGGAAAAGTGGAAACCCCTCTTCACAGACGTTTTACCCTTACTTGCTATTTTCGTCGCAGTCGTCGGCTCTATGCTAGCCGGTTTGGCTTCCCCCACTGAATCGGCTGCCATCGGCGTGACGGCTTCTGTGATTGCTACGATATGTTATAGGGCCTTAACGTGGAAAAACCTGTGGACCAGCTTAATTGAAACTGCCAAAGTTTCCATTGTGATTCTATTTATTTTGGCGGCTTCTACCACCTTTGCCCAGTTGTTGAGTTTTTCTGGTGCCAGCACCGGCTTCCTTAGCTTAATCAAAAGCATAGGTTTAAATCCAGTGACATTAGTACTGGGGATGCTGCTTATTGTTTTGGTGCTAGGCATGGTTTTAGATCAGCTCAGTATGATGATGATCACCTTGCCATTTTTCATGCCACTCGCCAATGCCGCCGGCATTGATCCTGTGTGGTTAGGGGTCATGATCTTAATTGGCCTAGAAATTGGCTTGCTCACCCCACCCTTTGGTTTGCTATTAATTGTGATGCAAAGCGTGGTGCCAAGCTCCATCAAACTCCCGCAGATCTACAAAGCTGCCGTGCCATTTTTAGTCATTGAAATTATCGTACTTGCCCTGGTGTTCCTCATTCCTTGGCTAGCCATTGGCCTACCTAATTTAATTCGTTAACCTGCTTTAAGCACCCACAAAAAAGCCTCGTCCCAAGAGTACGAGGCTTTTTTTTATGGCGCGCTAATATTAGTGTGCAGCGGCTCGGTTAGAGCTACGACCACCACCAGCAGGACCAGAACGCTTGCCAGAGAAGTTACCTGGACGACCGGTAGTACGGGCAGAAGACGCGCCTTTAGGACCACGGTCACCATGACGTGGTTTACGGCTGTCTTGCTCACTACGACCGGCAGCATTACCTTCACCAGCACGTACAGGACGGCTAGGACGGGTATCACGGGACTCGCCTTCACCAAATTTCTTCGGTGCGCCATTGTTAAAGGCTGGACGACGACGGCCACCGCCACCACCATTTCCTTTGCGAGCTTTAAACGTAGGACGTGCTACACGTGTTGGCTCTAGGCCAGCGATAGTTTCCACTGGAATAGGTTGACCAATGAAATGCTCAATGCGGCGTACTTTATGGCGCTCGGACACATTGGCTAGCGTGAAAGCTAAACCGTCTTTACCGGCACGGCCAGTACGACCAATACGGTGCGTGTAGTCTTCGGCTTGCATAGGCAAATCAAAGTTAATCGCATGGCTAATGCCCTGAACGTCAATACCGCGAGCGGCCACATCCGTAGCAACTAACACACGTAAACGACCACGCTGCAACAAGTTTAACGTGCGAGTGCGTTGACGTTGGTTCATATCACCATGCAAAGCACCAGCAGAGAAGCCCTCATCAACTAAACGCTCGGCCAAATCATCGGCGCCACGCTTTGTCGCGGTAAAGATAATAGCTTGGCTTAGGTTAACGTCCTTGAGCAAATGATCTAACAAACGCATTTTGTGATCTACGTTGTCTGCGTATAGCAAGGCCTGAGTAATATTGGCATGCTTTTCACGATGGCCCGAGACATCAATAGACAATGGGTTGTTCATCATCTTGCTAGCTAAGTTACCCACCGTACCGTCTAAGGTAGCAGAGAACAACAAGGTCTGACGGTCAGAAGGTGTACGTGCCACGATGCTTTCGATGTCTTCGATAAAGCCCATGTCCAACATACGGTCAGCTTCGTCTAGTACCAATGTGTGTACGGTATTCAGTTTTACACGCTTAGCTTGGATGTGATCCATCAAACGGCCAGGTGTGGCAACCAATACGTCTACACGACGGGACAACGCTTTTAACTGAGCACCGTAAGGCATACCACCCACAACTACAGCTACGCGTAAATCACGACAATGCGCTGCGTAAGACTTAGCGGCCTCGCCCACTTGCATGGCTAACTCACGTGTAGGAGCTAAAACCAACACAGACACACCACGGTCTTTGGGGGGATTGGCAAGAATTTTGTTAAGCGCTGGCAACATAAAAGCGGCCGTTTTACCACTACCTGTCTGAGCAGACACCATCAAATCGTGGCCCTCTAGGGCTTTAGGAATAGAGGCAGCCTGCACAGGGGTTGGCTCAGCAAAACCCGCTTTTTGTAACGCGGACAATAAAGGAGCAGCCAAACCTAGGGTTTCAAAAGACATAACATACCTTTGCTGATAGACAGCAATAGACACGTCTATAGCAATAGTGAGCTAAGACGATAGATTAATTGGAAAGCATCGGGCCGACCAATCAACCTATTCTAAAGGCAACTATTTATGCCAGAGGCTTGGGGGTCAGAAAACGCGATGACAAGACAGCAAAAATATATTTGCTGCAAAGATGAAAAGTAGACTTGGCAAAACTATGCCAAGCCCTACATTAACGCATAAAAACAGACTTTTAGCAAGGTCTATCACCCTACTGCTGTAAAAAGCAGACGCTTAGCCCCAAAATAACCACAACAGCAAAATAATAGGAATGGGGACACCGATTAACCACAATAAGATGGAACGCATAAGATCTCTCCTTTGTTGGTGAGGAACGGGCACCTCTTGCTTACCAGCATACAGAACTGCAGCGCCATTACTTAACAGTTCGCAAAAAAATGCGTCGAATAACTCAGCATTTGTAACACAAACAGGAAGGGATAAAAAACCCCTGCCACCTCTTTTTCAGGTCACAGGGTGTAGGGTGGTAACCCACTAAAAGCAAGGGCTTCAAGGTAGCGGGTGGCAAAAAACTATTACATATTTCAGGTTAGAGCCTGCTTTTCCCACAAAAACAAAGAACCCCTTATCTAAAGGGG
>CANROS010000030.1 GCA_947632305.1 uncultured Paenalcaligenes sp.
CGTCAGTGGATCATCGACACTCCCTTTCCTCCCGCACTAGAGCAGCAAATTCGTACGGCTTTTGCTGAATTGGATGCTGATGGTCAAGGTTCTTTTGCTGTGCGCTCTTCGGCTACTGCCGAAGACTTGCCAGATGCGTCCTTTGCTGGCCAACAGGAAAGCTACTTAAACGTAGTGGGTATAGACGACGTACTACAAAAAATTCACTTGGTTTTTGCCTCGCTTTATAATGACCGCGCCATTTCTTACCGCGTTCACAAAGGCTTCGAGCACGCCGAGGTGGCTATATCTGCTGGTGTACAGCGTATGGTGCGTTCAGACAAAGGCAGTGCAGGTGTGATGTTCACCATCGACACTGAATCTGGCTTTAAAGACGTGGTGTTCATCACTTCGGCGTACGGCTTGGGTGAAACAGTGGTGCAGGGTGCCGTGAACCCTGACGAGTTCTACGTGTTTAAACCCACCTTGGCTGCTGGCCACGACGCCATCATTAGCCGTCGTATTGGTTCTAAACTGCTACGCATGGAATTTGACGAAAAACGCGAAAGTGGCGAGGCCGTGCGTACCGTAGAGGTGCCTGTCTCCGAGCGCAATCGTTACTCGCTCAACGATGACGAGGTCAACGAACTCGCACGTTATGCCATGATCATCGAAGATCACTATCAGCGCCCTATGGATATCGAGTGGGGTCGTGATGGTATTGATGGCAAGATCTACATTTTACAAGCCCGTCCTGAAACCGTTAAATCCCAATTGGGTAATAGCGATGTCCAAGAACGTTACAAGCTAAAAGCCACCGGCGAAGTCTTAGTAACAGGTCGTGCTATTGGTCAGAAAATTGGCTCAGGTAAAGTCCGTTTGGTGGGTGATGCCAGTGAAATGCATCACGTTCAAGCGGGTGATGTCCTAGTGACTGACATGACAGACCCGAACTGGGAACCTGTGATGAAACTGGCTTCCGCCATTGTGACAAACCGTGGTGGTCGTACTTGTCATGCTGCGATTATTGCCCGTGAACTCGGTATTCCCGCCGTCGTGGGTTGCGCTAATGCCACTGATGTACTCAAAGACGGCCAAGAGGTGACGGTTTCATGTGCTGAAGGCGACGAAGGTCGTATTTACGATGGTTTGCTTGAAACGGAAATCGAAGAAGTCAGCTGGGGTGAAATGCCTGAAATTGGCATGAAAGTTATGATGAACGTGGGTAACCCACAGTTGGCGTTTGATTTTGCTCAGATTCCAAATGATGGCGTAGGTTTAGCTCGTCTAGAGTTCATCATCAATAACAACATTGCGATTCACCCCAAAGCTGTTTTGGACTACCCTAATGTAGACGCGGGCCTGAAAAAAGCGGTGGAGTCTGCTGCGCGTGGTTATGCCAGCCCCCGTGCTTTCTTCGTTGAAAAGTTGGCCGAAGGTATTGCTACGTTAGCAGCCGCGTTTTATCCGAAGACCGTGATTGTACGTATGTCTGACTTTAAATCGAACGAGTACCGCAAATTGGTAGGTGGTTCACGTTACGAGCCCGAGGAAGAAAACCCAATGTTGGGTTTCCGTGGTGCGGCCCGTTATATTTCTGACGATTTCCAAGAGTGTTTCCGTATGGAGTGCGAGGCTCTGAAAAAAGTTCGTGATGAAATGGGTCTAACTAACGTTGAAATCATGATTCCTTTTGTGCGCACCTTAACTCAGGCTGAAAAAGTCGTTAATTTATTGGCGCAAAATGGTCTAGAGCGTGGCAAAAACAGCTTGCGTTTGATCATGATGTGTGAAGTCCCATCCAATGCAATTTTGGCAGATGAGTTCTTGCAGTACTTCGATGGTTTTTCCATTGGCTCTAACGATATGACTCAGTTGACCTTAGGTTTGGATCGCGATTCAGGCATGGAGCTATTGGCTGATGACTTTGATGAACGTGATGCCGCAGTGAAGTTCATGCTCAGTCGTGCCATTCAAGCATGTCGCAAAGCCGGTAAATACGTAGGTATTTGTGGTCAAGGCCCCAGCGATCATCCTGATTTAGCAGAGTGGTTGCGTGATGAGGGCATTGCGTCCTTGTCCTTGAACCCAGATACAGTGGTTGATACTTGGCAGCGTTTGGCGAAGTAAAGCCAATTTGCTCAGGACTAAAATGCCACTTCCTATAGAAGTGGCATTTTTTGTTTAAAGGTATTCATTTGTTAGCAGACCTGTGCGCCTTAGGCCCCAGATCTGCTCCCTTCATTAAAGAGGTTCTATTATGGAAACCATCACTCCTATTGTGATTGTAGGCGGCGGTGCAGGTGGCTTAGAGTTGGCGGCTAAGCTAGGGCGTAAGCACGGGGCCGAGCAGGTGTATTTGATCGACCGAGAAACCGACCATATTTGGAAGCCTTCTTTGCATGAAGTAGCCGCAGGAACTTTAGATATCCATCGTGAAGGCTTGTCTTATTTTATGCTTGCACGGGATTGCAACTTTACCTTTATTTTAGGAACGTTAACGGGCCTAGATAAAGACAGCAAGCAAATTCATCTTGCTGAGGCGTTGAATGAAGCAGGACAGCAGCTATTTCCTAAGCGCACGTTGAACTATGGCACCTTAGTCATTGCGGTGGGCAGTAAGTCGAACTTTTTTAATACCACAGGGGCAGAGCAATACGCCATTACCTTGGATGCGACCGCACAAGCAGAAAACTTTAGGCTAAAGTTGCTGCATGCCTTAACCAGTAATGTCGTGGGCTCCAGTCATGAGCCCAAGCCTTTGCAGATTACTATTGTGGGGGGCGGGGCCACGGGCGTGGAGTTGGCGGCTGAATTGACTGAGGCCATCGCCAGTTTTCATTTTTATGGTGTGAATCATCTTACACCTGAACGCCATTTGTCCATCACTTTGCTAGAGGGGGCGGACCGTATCTTAGCGGCTTTGCCGCCGGAGTTGTCGGCGCGTGCTACTCGATTATTACAAAGCCGGCATATTCGCGTCTGCACAGGTGTCAGAGTGACAGAGGTGCAAGCTGCGCAGTTAATTGATAGCGAAGGCAACGTTTACCCTTCGGATCTGTGTGTGTGGGCGGCCGGCATTCAAGCGCCTTTGTTTTTGCGTGATTTGGGCTTGGAGACCAATCGGATGAACCAGCTGATGGTGAATGCACGCCTAGAAACAATGGATCCCTTTATTTATGCCATGGGGGATTGCGCCCAAGCGCCGTGGATGGGGGGAGAAGGCTATTTACCCGCTCGCGCCCAAGTGGCACACCAACAAGCCAGCTATTTATATAAAGTGTTGAGTGCGCGTTTACGTGGTGAGCACCATCCGGCCGAGTTTAAATACAAGGATTATGGCTCTTTGGTGGCGGTGGGCCATACCAAAGGGGTGGGCAGCTTAATGGGGGTGTTGTCAGGTAAAAGCTGGTTTGTTGAAGGGTTGGTGGCGCGGACTATGTATATGAGCTTGCACCTGATGCACCATGCCGCCGTGATGGGGGTAATGCGTACTTTTAGTATCGTGCTTGGGCGGTTGTTATTAAAACGCTCCGCCCCGCGGATTAAGTTACACTAGGTTTTAGTCGCGTAGGCGGGTGTCGTGCTTAAGCCAACGCTCTTGTTCGCGCTGCCAATCGCGATCACGCGAGGTGTCTCGCTTGTCATGATGTTTTTTACCTTTGCCTAAACCTATGTCCATTTTGATGCGGCCACGGCTGTAATGCAGGTTTAACGGCACCAAGGTATAGCCGCGTTGTTCGACACGACCAATTAATTTGTTTATCTCCTCGGCTTTTAATAACAGTTTACGGGTGCGGGTGGTATCAGGCACAATGTGGGTAGAGGCCGTGCCCAACGGGCTGATGTGCATGCCAATCACCCAAATTTCGCCATCACGAATGACCACGTAACTTTCTGCTAATTGCACATGTCCGCTACGAATGGCTTTGACTTCCCAGCCCTGTAACACCAGGCCGGCTTCGTAGCGTTCTTCGATGAAATATTCGTGGCGTGCTTTGCGATTTTCAACAATACTCATGAATTCATAACCTATTTTAGGTAAAATCGATCTATTTTATCTACTAACCAAATCGATGCATACTGTTAAACGATCCGTATTAGTTCCTTTTTCTGCAGCTCAGATGTTTGATCTAGTGGCTGATGTATCCCGCTACCCCGAGTTTATGCCATGGTGTGGTGGGGCCGAGGTGCACGAGCAGACTGAGCATGGCATGAAAGCCTCCGTCACCATTAGCATCGCTGGCATCAAGCAAAGCTTTACGACTCAAAATACTCATCAATACCCTCATCATATCCAACTGATCTTGGTCGATGGGCCTTTTTCTGATTTAAAAGGCGATTGGCATTTTACTGCTTTAGGTGAAGATGGCTGTAAAGTTGAGTTTGTCATGGAGTATGCGTTTTCTAGCCGAGCCTTAGAAATGGTCGTGGGGCCTATTTTTAATCGCGTGGCCAATAGTTTTATTGATTCGTTCACGCGTCGTGCCCACGACCTCTATGATTAACCCATCTTTAGATCACACAACACTCTATGATAACAATTGATATTGTGTTTGCGGCAAAAAATGCTGTTTGGCAGCGTACTGTTTCTGTGCCCAAGCAAACCACCGCGGCCGATGCCTTGGCTTTAAGCGATCTCTACCAAGACCATCCCGAGGCCCAAGGCTTAGCCATGGGGATTTATGGCGAGCTCTGCCAAGCCCATACGCCTTTGCAAGCGGGTGATAGGTTAGAAGTGTATCGTGAGTTGTTCTTTGACCCGATGGAGTCACGCCGCCGCCGAGCCACCCACCGCAGCCAAAGCAAAGATCAGATTAAAACTCGCCGCAAACCCAGTGTTGCGGCAAGCATGATCCTAAATCGAAACTAATACTGACATTAGTATTTGGCTATTTCCCATCCATAGGGCAGTGTGGCCAATTGAATAACGTGCTGGGTATCCTGTTCATCTAGCACAAAAAGCGCTTTGCGTTCTAAGTCTTCAATTAAGACCTCCATGAGCAAAGCTGTCTGTTGCTGGATTGGGTCATAGGCGCTGTTAATCACTCGACCTAAAGCGCGCTCAGGGGCTTCAGAGCTGAATACGTCTTGGATTGATGCCAGAGCCATGGTTGAATCAGTGATAAAACCTAGGGCGGCGCGTCGGCGTGCTGTAGTCCGGTAATGCAGACGTGCAACGACCTCTTGACCAGGAAAGCAGCCTTTTTTAAAGCTGACCCCACCCACAATATCCAAGTTAATGTCTTGTGGCAAAAAGCTTTCGTAATTGTTCTCGTCTACCCATGCTAAGCCTGCGTAAATGTCAGCGGCTTGCCAGTCCGATGCCTGAGCCTGAGCCTGGGCATCCAGAGCCTGCGCTTCGGGATCTGTTTGTATTAGCCAGGCCCGTGCAGATTGCTTTAAATCGGCATTGGGCGCTCCGACTAAGGTGACAGAGTCGTGGTGTTGCACGGGGTAAAACGGGGTAGGTAACGTAAAAGCCGAGGTAGGTGCTGCTTTGAGCCCATAGATACGAGCTGGGCTGAGTTGAATTTTGACTTTGGCACGTAGCACAAACAGGCTTAAGCGTTTTTGTAATAGGGTTGCGATGGATTTTTTTACGAGTGCATAGCGGGCCGTAGCGTCTTGTGGGTCAGCCCACACGACCAAAGTGGCTTGAAGGCGGCCTTTGGCCTGACAAAATCCAGCTAAAACGGCTTGCTCAGGCGTGATTTGGTCCACGGCATTGGTAAGCTGAGACTGCAAAAAAGAAACCGTATCGGCCCCTGTGAAATGCAATAGAGCTAAATCATCCAGAGCCGTTATCTGATCAGAGCGAAAAGTCATAGTGTTTGGGTTCAGTAAAAAGGTATAACAAGTTTTAAGTTTGATTCTATATATAATAGCTGTCTTGATTTAAATTGATAGCTATTCCATCTGTGTGAACAGGGTAAAGAGGTAGGCGTGGCATGAAGAAAAAAACGTGGCTAGCAGGAGTGTTGCTTATTTTGGCCGGTATCGCGGCGGCTAGTTATGGCGCTTGGTGGTGGGTCATGCAACGGGCCGTACCCATGCAAGGCGCACGAGTGGATTATATTATTGAGCCTGGCTCAGGCCCTAAAGCCATCGCTCGTCAAATGCGTGAGGCGGGGATAGAGCTGGATGAGGATCAGTTTGTTTGGTTGGCACGCTTGGCGGAAAAAGACACGCAGTTACAGGCGGGTGCTTACGAGGCAGTCCAAGGGGATACGCTTTGGGTTTTACTCGAACGGATGGCAGCGGGTGATATGTTGCAAACGCGTTTGGCTCTGATCGAAGGTTGGGACTATAGACGTATTCGAGCGACATTAGCGCAAAACGAGCAGGTCAGACAAACCCTAGACGCAGTGAGTGATGCGGAGCTTCTAGAGCGTTTGGGTTCCGAGTTCAGTCACCCCGAGGGTTTATTTTATCCTGACACCTATGTCTTTGTGCCAGGTACGACGGATTATGATATTTTGCGGCGTGCTTACCATGCGCAAAGCGAGCTTTTAGAGCAAATGTGGGCGGAGCGAGAACCCGGTTTACCCTTAAAAACTCCGTATGAGGCATTAATACTGGCCTCTATTGTAGAAAAAGAAACAGGACATAGCGCAGACAGAGCTCGAGTGGCTGGGGTGTTTATTAATCGTTTGCATAGCGGCATGCTCTTGCAAACTGACCCAACGGTCATTTACGGTATGGGTGAGGCTTACCAAGGTCGTATTCGTAAACGTGATTTGCAAACCGATACGCCTTGGAATACTTACACCCGAGCCGGATTACCTCCTACGCCCATTGCGACGCCCAGCAAAGCGGCCTTAGAGGCCACGCTTCATCCTGAAAAACACGGTTTTTATTACTTTGTGGCCCGTGGTGATGGCACCAGTGAGTTCTCACGTAATTTGAATGAGCATAATCGTGCCGTTCGTAAATATATCTTGAACAGAAAGTAAAGCAATGCACTCTACAACAAAACGTGGTCTTTTTTTAACCCTAGAAGGGGTAGATGGCGCGGGTAAAAGCACCCATATTCCTTTTATGACGGACTTTTTAACGCAGCGCGGTATTGAGTTGATTGTCACCCGAGAGCCAGGTGGCACCGAGCTGGGTGAGCAGTTACGCCAAATGCTCTTGCATGTGCCCATGGGTTTAAAAACTGAAGCGTTATTGATGTTTGCTGTTCGGAATGAACACATTGAAAAAGTGATAGAGCCTGCCTTAGCCGCGGGCAAGTGGGTGTTATGTGACCGTTTCACGGATGCCAGCTTTGCTTATCAAGGGGGAGGACGCCAATTGGGCACGCAGCGTATTGAGCAGTTAGAGCGTTGGACGCACCCTCAGTTGCAGCCCGATCACACTTGGTTATTTGATTTGGACTTGGCCATTGCTCAAGAGCGGTTGCGTCGTAGCCGTGAGATGGACCGTTTTGAAACAGAGCACGAGGACTTTTTTAAACGCACTCAGCAGGCCTATCATGTGCGAGTGCAGCAAAATCCGCAGCGTTTTAGTGTGGTGGATAGTAGTCAACGTATCGCAGCCATAGAGCACGAACTCTCTCAGCAACTTGATGTATTGCTCACTCAATAAGGTAAAAGCATGTCTCCTTTGGATTATTACCCTTGGCAGCTAAGCGCCGCACAGCAATGGCTTAGCCAGACTGACCGGTTTGCTCATGCTTGGTTAATCCATGGCTTAGCGGGCATTGGGAAAATACAATTTGCGAAGGCGGGGGCGGCAGCGCTTTTATGTGAACGGCCTCATCAGGGCGTGGCCTGTGGGCAGTGTACGTCTTGTGATTGGGTGCGGGCAGGCAGCCACCCAGATTTACGCTGGCTACGCCCAGAGTCCTATCAGGTCTTAGAAGACCCAGACTCCCTCAGCACGAAGACACCCTCTAAGCATATTCGAGTGGAGCAGTTACGTGCTTTGTCTGATTGGTTTCATACCACCACACATCGGGGTGGTTTTAGAGTGATGGTGTTGTATCCGGCCGAAAGCTTGAACCCTATTTCTGCCAATGCACTTTTAAAAATCCTCGAAGAACCCTTAGAAAAAACCGTCTTTTTACTGGTGACTAATAATTATCAGGCGCTGTTACCCACCATTTTGTCTCGTTGCAGACGCTTAAATCTCGCACTGCCGCGTCCTGAGCAAAGCTTGCAGTGGTTACAAGACCAGCAGGTAGAGCAAGCCAACGCTTGGTTGGCTGCTGCAGGAGGGGCGCCGGTGGCAGCGCTAACTGCCTCGTTGCAACAAGATCAACCGTATCCGCTTTGGTTAGCTCAATTAACAGAGCGCTTGGTGCAAGGCCAGCCTAAGGCTATTTTGGCTTTAGCGGATCAGTTGGAAGCACAACCCACGGCGGTGTGGCTAGAAACCCTACAACGCTTTTATCTGGATATGCAATTTTGTGCCTTGGATCAGGCGCCGCGCTATTATCCTGGCCTGCAAAAGGCCTATCAGCAGCTAGCGGCGCGCTTAGCACCAGCCGTGTTACAGCAACAGTGGAAATGGTTGGCTATGCAAAAAAAACAAGCTGAGCATCCATTAAACGTTAAACTATTGGTGCATACGGCGTTAGAGCGCATTGCCCAAAGTCACGCTATTTCTTAGTTTTAGATTTTATTATGTATATAGATTCTCATTGCCATGTGGATTTCCCTCAGTTGGCAGAAAATGTTGATGCGGTATTGGCAAATATGCAGCAGCATCAGGTGCAAAAAGCCTTGGTGGTGAGCGTGTGCTTAGAAGACTGGCCCCGTTTAATCCAATTGGTTGAACAACACCCCGAGTTTTATGCCTCGGTAGGCGTGCACCCGGGCTATGACGAGGTCCCCGAGCCCACTTACGACGATCTTTCCCAACGCGCTCAACACCCTAAAGTGATTGCCATAGGTGAAACCGGTCTGGATTACTACAGATTGACCGAGCCCTTAGATTGGCAGCGTGAGCGCTTTGCTTTGCATTTGCAAGTCAGTAAAGACTTGGCTTTGCCCAGTATTATTCATACTCGCAATGCGTATGACGATACGATTGCTATTATGAAAGCCGCTGATTCAGAGACGGCAGGGGTGATGCATTGTTTTGGTGAGGACTGGGAGGCGGCAAAGCGAGCCCTAGACTTGGGTTACTATATTTCGTTGTCGGGTATAGTCACCTTTAAAAATGCACCTCAGGTTCATGAGGTTGCAAAAAAGGTGCCCTTAGACCGTTTGCTTATCGAAACAGATTCGCCTTATTTGGCGCCTGTGCCGTATAGGGGTAAAACCAATGAGCCGGCGTGGGTGCTGCATGTGGCTGAGCACATCGCACAGCTCAGAGGCGAGTCGGCAGCACAGATTGCTCAGGCGACCACGGCTAATTTCTATCAACTATTTCATAAAGCTCAAACGCTTTAAGGGTTCGCTATGCGAGTTAAACGTTGGGTTTCGGTATTGAGCCTAAGCTTGGGTCTAGTCAGCGTCAGCTATGCGGTAGAAGACGATTTCTGGCTTGATGTGGAAAATAACCGCTCTCAAGCGGTCTTGCGCTATCTGGCTCAAGGGATAGATCCCAATATAAAAAGCCGTGAAGAACAGCCGGCTATTATGTGGGCCATTCAAAATCAGGCCTGGGCGGTTTATGATTTGTTGTTAGCGCATCGGCAGTTTGATCCCAATGTGACCAATGCTCACGATGAAACACCTTTGATGTATTTGGCTATTTTGGGTGAAGACAAACGAGGGGCAGAACTCATCGCGAAGGGGGCACAGGTGCATCGTTTGGGTTGGACACCTTTGCACTACGCCGCCTCTAAAGCTCAGGTTGCCATGGCAGAGCTATTGCTAAAGCAGGGGGCGTTGGTCAATGCACCCGCTCCAGATGGTACTACTGCTTTGATGATGGCAGCTCGTTCAGGCAACCGTCCTATGGTGGATTTGTTGTTGCGCCAAGGGGCAGATCCTACTGTGCAAAGTTTAGGGCAACTTTCAGCAGCTGACTGGGCCGAAGCCAATCAACACACTCAGATCGCGGAGCAACTACGCCAGTTGGCCTTGCGTTATGATCACAGTCGTCCTACTCGTTCGGGGTTAACGGATTCTGCCCACAAGCAGATGGCTCAGCCTCCCGCTTTGGTTGCGCCGGCGGCTGCGGATACTACAGAGGCGGCAAGCGCCTCCGGGGGCTCACAGTATTTTGATTTAAAACGGTTTGACTAAAAAAAGCGACCTATTTAGGTCGCTTTTTTAATTACAATTCATACCGAATTAGAGTTCAATACGCTGCGTGGTTTGCGCATCAAACCAATGCAAACAGTGCTCTTCGTTTAGGCCAACCTGTATGGTTTCACCGACCTCAAGAGGATTGTTTTTAGTGGTTTCTGTTGAGGTGCGGACCACAACGCTTTGGTCGCCGTTACGACCGTGAATGAGCTGTTCAGACCCTAAAATCTCAATCATTTCTATCTCAATGGTGAGGCCGTCTTGATGCAGCACAGCATGCTCTGGACGTAAACCCATAATCACCTTTTTGCCATAGAGTTCTTTATGGACGAGATGTTTGGGTAGGTGCAAGGCCAAATCGCGTTCGTTGTAGGCAGTCCCATTTTGATCAATGCGTACAGGGATCAAATTCATGGGGGGCGAACCAATAAAACTGGCCACAAAGGTAGAGGCAGGTTTTTCAAATACCTCCATGGGTGTGCCAATCTGTTCAGCAATCCCCTTGTTCATCACGATCATACGCTGGGCCAAGGTCATGGCTTCGACCTGATCGTGCGTCACGTATAAACTGGTGGTTTTGAGACGTTGATGTAAACGCTGAATTTCTAAGCGCATTTGTACTCGTAGCTTTGCGTCTAGATTAGAGAGCGGCTCATCAAATAAGAACACCTTGGGTTCACGTACAATGGCGCGCCCCATGGCGACACGTTGGCGCTGCCCCCCTGAGAGCTGACGGGGGCGACGGTCTAACAGTTGCGATAGCTCTAAAATCTGAGCTGCAGCATCAACGCGTTCTCGAATCTGCTCTTTACTGAATTTACGGATTTTTAACCCATACGCCATATTGTCGTAAACCGTCATGTGCGGATACAGTGCGTAGTTTTGGAACACCATTGCAATATCGCGTTCAGCGGGCTCAAGCTGATTAACAATTTTGTCATCAATGGCAATGGTGCCACCGGTAATGCTTTCTAGGCCAGCTACCATACGCATTAAGGTAGATTTACCGCAGCCTGAAGGACCAACAATCACTACAAACTCGCCGTCCTGCACATCCATGTCAATACCATGTATGACTTCAATGTTGCCCGGATAGACTTTGGTGACATTTTTTAAGGAAAGATTTGCCATAATTTTAAAATCCTGAGTCGTGGCTTATTTTTCTGAATCCACTAAACCTTTTACAAACCATTTTTGCATTAGCATGACCACTAAAGCGGGTGGGATCATGGCGAGTAAAGCTGTTGCCATAACGATGTTCCATTGGGTGACACTATCGCCGCCAGAAATTAGGCGCTTGATGCCGATGACAATGGGGTACATGTTTTCATTGGTGGTGATAATTAAAGGCCATAGGTATTGGTTCCAGCCATAAATGAACTGAATCACAAACAAGGCAGCAATACTGGTTTTGGATAAAGGTAACAACACGTCTTTGAAAAAACGCATGGGTCCTGCGCCATCAATACGGGCTGCCTCTACCAGTTCATCAGGAATGGTTAAGTAAAACTGTCTAAATAAAAAGGTAGCAGTAGCGGAAGCAATTAAAGGCAGAGTTAAGCCCGCGTAGCTGTTAAGCAAGCCCAGATCCGCCACCACTTTAAAGGTAGGCGCAATACGCACTTCAACTGGCAGCATCAGGGTGACAAAGATCATCCAGAAAAACAACATGCGGCCGGGAAAGCGAAAGTACACCACCGCAAAAGCAGAGATCATCGAGATGGCGATCTTGCCAATAGCGATGACCAGAGCCATAACGGTACTGACCCAGAGCATACGCAGCACAGGGGGTGAGTTGGAGCCGGGTTCGCCGAATAGAGCGTGTTGGTAGTTTTCTATAAAGTGAGAGCCGGGCAGCAATGACATAGGCGCTTGAGCGACTTCGGCTGCTGTTTGCGTAGAGGCGATAAAAGTCAGGTAAAGCGGAAACGCGATCACCGCTACGCCAACTATAAGGATAAAGTGACTAAAAAAGTCTAATAGAGGACGACGTTCAATCATAGTAAGACCTAATAGTTAACGCGACGATCAATGTAGCGGAATTGCACTACTGTTAAGGCAATCACAATTAGCATCAAAATGACAGACTGTGCCGCAGAAGCACCCAGATCCAGTCCTCTGAAGCCTACGCTATAGACTTTATAGACCAAAATAGCTGTGCTTTCGCCTGGTCCACCTTGAGTCATAATGTCGATAATGGCAAAGGTATCAAAGAAAGCATAAATGACGTTAACCACTAATAGGAAGAAAGTAGTGGGTGATAACAAGGGGAAGACAATAGACCAAAAACGACGCATGGGGCCTGCACCATCAATAGCGGCCGCCTCAATTAACGAGCGGGGAATAGCTTGTAGACCCGCGAGAAAGAAAAGGAAATTATAAGAAATTTGTTTCCATACAGAGGCCATCACTACCAACAGCATGGCATCATTGCCGTCTAGGCGAGGATTCCATTTAATACCCATTTCAAACAAAAAGACCGCAATCACCCCCACTGAGGGAGAAAACATAAATAACCACAACACACCCGCTACTGCTGCAGCGACGGCGTAGGGCCAAATGAGCATGGTTTTGTAAAAGCTAGCACCACGTATGACGCGGTTCGCTAATACCGCAAGCAACAGAGAAATGGCTAAGCCTGCTACCGCAACTAAAACAGAGAATTGCGCGGTGATTTTGAACGAGTTTAAATATGAGCTTTGGGAAAAGAGCTCTTTGAAATTGCTAAGACCTACAAAGGACGAACTAAGACCGAAAGGGTCTTCCAAATGAAACGATTGCCATAGTGCTTGGCCGGCGGGCAGAAAGAAAAAAATTACCGTAATGGCAAGTTGTGGTGCCAGCAACAGATAAGGCAGCGTTTTATGGTTAAAAACGACACGCTTTTCCATAGGAATAATAAGAAGAAGTGGGTGGGATCAGCCACACCGTAATAAAGGAAAATAAAGGCCGGAATAGGAAGGCTTTCCTATTCCGGCATAAATTGTAGACTAAATCTGTCGGGTAGGACTATTTTAACCTAACTGCATTATTTCACGCTTCTTTCAAAACGATTGAGTAATTCGTTGCCACGTTGAACCATGGTTTGTAGACCTTGTTCAGGGGTGACCTGCCCCGCGAAGATTTTTTCCATCTCACCGTCTTCAATATCACGGATTTGAGGTAAGAAACCTAAGCGTACACCACGCGAGTTTTCTGTGGTGAGGGCATCAAGCTGTTTAACTGCTACGTCTGCACCCACATTTTCATCGTAGTAGCCAGACTCTTCAGTGAGTCGGTAGCCTTCAAGGGTAACCGGCACATAACCTGTGGCTTGGTGCCACGCAGCGGACTGCTCTGGGCTAGAAAGGAAATGGAAGAAATCGGTAATACCTTTGTAAGTGTCTTCTGGCTTGTTAGCAAACACCCATAAAGAGGCACCGCCAATGATGGAGTTCTGAGGTGCATTTGAGGCATCTTGGTAATAAGGGAGAGTGCTAGTACCAAACTCAAACTGGCCTGTCTTGAGGATGTTGGCGCGGTTTCCACTGGAGCCGGTAAACATGCCACAGTTACCACTGGTGAACAAAGCGTTGGAAGTATCACCACGACCACCGTAAGTGAAGGTGCCGTCTTTGGACATATCGGTAAGGAAAGTCAGGTGCTCTACAAACTGAGGTTTATCAATTTCTAGGCGAGCATTTAGACCACCAAAGCCATTGTCTTCACTTGCAAAGGGTAGGTTATGCCAAGCCGCAAAGTTCTCTAGTAAAATCCAAGAAGGCCAAGAGGTGGTATAACCACACTCGTAACCGGCATCGCGGATTTTCTTGGCTGCGGCGGCAAGCTCTTCCCAAGTCTTAGGCGGTGAGTCTGGATCTAGGCCGGCTTTTTTAAAGGCGTCTTTGTTGTAATATAAAACAGGGGTGGAGCTATTAAATGGCATAGAAACCAGTTTGCCTTCACCCGAAGAGTAATATCCGGCAACTGCGCCAATGAACGCTTCAGGGTTCAGCGGTTTGCCTACTTTTTCGGTCATTTCTTGTACGGGCTGAATGGCGCCTTGGGCGTTCATCATAGTGGCCGTACCGACTTCGAAGACTTGTAAAATATCAGGGGCATCACCGGCCCTAAAGGCAGCAATACCAGCATTCATGGACTCGTTGTAGTTACCTTTGTAGCTGGGTTTAATGACATAATCCGATTGGCTTTGGTTAAACCTTTCGGTTAGTTCTTGAACACGATCCCCGAGTGCTCCTTCCATTGAATGCCAAAACTGGATTTCAGTGGCTGCGTGTGCTGAGCCCATCATGGCTAGAGCAGTTGCCAAAGATAAAGCAAATGTCGTAGTACGCATTAGCGCTCTCCTATAGAGTGGATAAAAGTAATAATTAGATATAAGCGATTTGGGTAAGCTTATGTCTTGTTTATTACAATGGCGTGACTGTACTCAGTAATGAGTGCTTAGGTCAATATAAAATAACCCATGCACGACAACCTTTCTTTCTCGGATTACAATAGCAAACATGATTAATGACAAGCATACATTAACTATCGCCTTTATTGGGGGCGGTAACATGGCCTCCGCGTTATCAGCCGGTTTAATTGGTAAACGTTGCGCCGCCAGTGATGTTTTGGTTATTGATCCAGTCGAGACAGTTCGTCAACGCTGGCAAGACCAAGGCACGCACACGGCCGCTACAGTTACTGAACAATTAGCGCAACAACGTATTTGGATCCTAGCGGTTAAACCTCAGCAAATGAAAGAGGTTTTATTGCAATGCCAACCCTATGTTAAAGACGATACATTAATTATCAGTGTGGCTGCAGGGATTGCAGCACAAAGCATTGCTCAGTGGTTAGCGACGGATGACACACCTCATCAGCGTATCATTCGAGCCATGCCCAACACACCTGCTTTTATCGGATGCGGTGCTACAGGCTTAATGGCGTTGGCAGCGGTCGAACCTAATGACAAACTGATTGCAGAGACTGTTTTTAAAACAGTGGGTGAGTATGTCTGGGTGGAAAACGACCAAGCTATTGATGCGGTAACCGCTTTGTCTGGCAGTGGCCCGGCCTACGTGTTTTTGTTTCTTGAGGCCCTCATTAGCGGTGCGGTTAACCAAGGCCTCACCCCAGAACAAGCACGTAAGCTGGCCTTTGCCACACTGAGCGGAGCAACAGAACTTGCCGCACTTTCTCCATTGCCTTTAAGCCATCTGCGCGATAATGTGACCTCTAAAGGCGGAACTACTGCAGCAGCATTAGATGTATTTAATCAGAACGGCTTTACTGAACTGGTTCAGCAAGCCATGGATGCAGCACAACACCGTGCTGCAGCATTAGCCCAAGAGTTCTCTTAATTATTTATCTATGTCTACTTCTCGTTTTGGCCCTATTGGTTTAGGGCAATTGATTTGCGCTATTGCCACCATGATTGTGATTGTGGTGGCTTCCAATGTATTAGTTCAATACCCCATTAATAACTGGCTAACGTGGGGGGCGGTAAGCTATCCCATTGCCTTTTTGGTGGCAGATGTTCTGAATCGACGGTTTGGTCCTCAAGCCGCACGTCGCGTGGCCTATTTTGGTTTTGTTTCGGCCTTAGTCATTTCTATTTTTGTCGCTACTCCACGTATTGCGTTGGCCTCGGGGTCAGCCTTTTTAGTGGCGCAGCTGTGTGATATTTATTTATTTGACCGTTTGCGCAACCGCTCGTGGTGGCAGGCCCCTTTAGTGGGTGGTCTTGCTGGGGCCGTGGTGGATACATTTATCTTTTTTAGCGTGGCTTTTGCGGGCACAGACATGCCCTGGCAAACCTTAATGCTGGGCGATTTGGCCGTTAAGCTCTGTTTAAATACCTTTATGTTGGCGCCTTTTCGCGCCTTAATGTGGAATATCGCTAGGCCTAACAATATGTAGCGTCCATAGCAAAAATCGCTAGCCCTTGCTCTAGGGCTATTACGTAGTGACAATTCTCGGCGCCTATTCCAGAATACGCAATACTTCACTCAGGCTGTTGGTTCTTTATAAGATCAACAGCCATTTGTTTATGTCGCGATTGGGCAGCTTACAAAGCCGCTTTAATTGGCACTATGGAATTTTATTATGTCCGATATTCTTCCTCAGCTCGTACAGCAGCTATTTAATGGGGTATCGCTAGGCGCGATTTATGCCTTAATAGCCATTGGGTATACGATGGTGTACGGCATCATCGGCATGATTAACTTTGCACACGGCGAAATCTACATGATTGGCGCTTATACGGGCTTAGTCACCTTATCCGCTATAGGTGTAGGGTCTGGCATCCCTATTATGCTCATCGTTTTAATGATGCTGATTGTGGCAGCGTTGGTAACGGCCGTGTATGGTTATGCCGTGGAAAAGGTCGCGTATGCGCCTTTGCGTGGTAGCCCTCGTTTGGTTCCCTTAATATCAGCCATTGGTATGTCTATTTTTTTACAAAACTGGGTCGCTCTAGGACAAGGCGCCCGTGATATGGCAGTACCTAATTTAGTCGCAGGATCTTTGCAAATTCAATTAGGTGAAGATTTTATTTTTAATGCGTCGTATTCAAGAATTTTAATTATTGTGACCACCATCATTTTAATGGTGATCCTCAGTCTCTATATTAAATACTCACGTATGGGTCGTGCCTCTAGAGCGTGCTCTCAAGACTTAGGCATGGCTAACTTATTGGGTATAGACACAAGCCGCATTATTTCTTTTACTTTTATTGTAGGCGCTATGCTGGCTGCGGTAGGCGGGGTTTTGATCGCTCTAGCCATTGGTAAACTTACTCCATTCATTGGCTTTATTGCTGGTATTAAAGCCTTTACCGCAGCTGTGTTGGGCGGGATCGGCAGCATTCCTGGTGCGATGCTAGGAGGGGTTATTCTAGGCTTGGCAGAAACGTTTGCCGCGGCGTATATTTCTTCGCAGTACAAAGATATTGTGGCTTTCAGCCTTTTAGTCTTGATTTTACTCTTTCGTCCTACCGGCTTGCTTGGTAAACC
Source organism: uncultured Paenalcaligenes sp. (assembly GCA_947632305.1). Taxonomy (GTDB): domain Bacteria; phylum Pseudomonadota; class Gammaproteobacteria; order Burkholderiales; family Burkholderiaceae_B; genus Paenalcaligenes. Next base: position 17,183 of record CANROS010000030.1, read on the forward strand.
AGAGGTGGAAAAAGTCTAATGGCCAAACAAATACAAAATGCTTTTTTTGCAGCCATTTTAGCTGGGGTCATTATTGCTCCCATTTTTGGCTTTCAAATTTTACGCGTCGGCGCGGAAACAACGTTAAAGTCAGATTGGCCCATGATTTATTGGGGCATGGCTTTGGTGTTTGTGTTTCAGTTAGCCCGTCCTAACTTACTTAAACTACTGGCACGCCGCAATCTTACCGTTCGTTTACCTATGCTAAGCAATAAAACACGCCAAGGAGGGTTGGTGTTGATTATTGCTTTAGCTTTGGTTTGGCCTTTTTTTGCTGGTCGAGCTGAAATCGATATTGCTACCTTAGTCCTGATTTATATTATGTTGGGGTTAGGGTTGAATATTGTGGTGGGCTTTGCAGGCTTATTAGATTTAGGATTTGTGGGTTTTTATGCTGTGGGGGCGTACACCTATGCCTTGCTCTTTCATTGGGCTGGCTGGGGGTTTTGGGCGTCTTTGCCCATGGCAGGGGCCATGGCTGCCTTATTTGGTTATTTGCTTGGTTTTCCGGTATTACGTTTGCGGGGCGATTACTTAGCCATCGTGACGTTAGGCTTTGGTGAGATTATCCGTTTGCTTTTAATTAATCTTTATCCTATTACCGGTGGCCCCGATGGGATTGCGGGCATTCCCAAACCGACGGTGTTTGGTTATGTGTTGGGGCGTCGAGCTCCCGAAGGCGAGCAAACGTTTCACGAAATGATGGGTTGGCAGTTTAATAACGTAGACGTGATTATCTATCTTTATGTGTTGGCTCTGATTTTAGCGTTGGTCACCTTGTTTGTGTCTAATCGCTTAATACGTATGCCGGTGGGTCGGGCTTGGGAGGCTTTACGCGAGGATGAAATCGCTTGTCGCTCTTTGGGTTTAAATCCTACTGGCATTAAGCTGTCTGCTTTTACGATTGGGGCTATGTTTGCGGGTTTTGGGGGCGCTTTTTTTGCAGCACGTCAAGGCATAGTCAACCCCGAGTCTTTTACTTTCATTGAGTCCGCTTTGATCTTAGCCGTTGTGGTGTTAGGGGGGATGGGCTCGCAATTAGGAGTGATACTTGCTGCGATCTTGTTAACGGTGGTGCCTGAAATTGCTCGACAGTTTGCTGAGTACCGCATGTTGATTTTTGGTTTGGTGATGGTGGTTATGATGGTTTGGCGTCCACAAGGTTTGTTGCCCGTCAAACGCCCGCAAGTGGAGTTGTAAATGAGTCAGACTATATTAACGGTTCAAGACCTCTGCATGCGTTTTGGTGGTTTATTGGCCGTGGATCATATTAGCTTTGAGGTCAAATCGGATCAGGTGTTTGCTATTATTGGTCCGAACGGTGCGGGTAAAACGACGGTGTTTAATTGCATAGGGGGCTTTTATAAGCCCACCTCGGGCGAAATTCACCTTGAAAATAAACCGATCCATAATAAACCCAGCCACAAGGTAGCCCAAATGGGCTTGGTACGTACTTTTCAAAACGTACGTCTTTTTAAAAATCTTACGGTATTAGAAAACTTGCTGGTCGCCCAACACCAGCGTTTGAATCTGAGCTTATTAGCGGGGCTTTTAAAAACGCCTGCTTATCGTCGCTCTGAAGAGCAAGCCAAAGTCGAAGCCGCTTGGTGGTTGGACTATATGGATTTACGTCCTTATGCTAACCGTGAAGCTGGTAATTTAGCCTATGGCCATCAACGTCGTTTAGAAATTGCGCGTTGCATGATTACTGAGCCGCGTCTTTTATTACTGGATGAGCCGGCGGCAGGGTTGAACCCCCAAGAAAAGCGTGATTTACAGGCGTTGATTCATCAGTTACGTCTAGAGCGTGGTGTGGCAGTGCTTTTAATTGAGCATGACATGAGCCTAGTGATGAATGTGTCTGACGAAATTTTGGTGATGGAGTATGGCAAACCTATTGCAGTAGGCAAACCCACTGAAATCCAAAATAACCCACGTGTTATCAAAGCCTATCTAGGAGAAGAGTAAGTGTTAGAACTCAATAGTGTGAGCACGCATTATGGTGCCATTCAAGCCCTAGATCAGGTCAGTGTACGCGTGAACAAGGGCGAGATAGTCACCCTAATCGGTGCCAATGGAGCAGGTAAAACCACGTTGCTGATGACGGTATGTGGTACACCCAGGGCTAGTGCAGGGGCGATTTTTTTCGAGGGTCAAGACATCACCCACTGGCCTACCCATATGATTATGCGTAGCGGTATGGCGTTGTCGCCCGAGGGCAGGCGTGTTTTTCCTGATTTAACTGTGTCTGAAAATCTGAAAATGGGTGGTTTTTTTCTGAGTAAACACGAAATTGAAGCCAGTGAAGAGCATGTGTATGAGCTGTTCCCACGTCTTAAAGAGCGTGCATTGCAGCGGGCCGGTACGATGTCGGGGGGCGAACAACAAATGCTCGCTATTGGTCGCGCGTTAATGACCAGGCCTCGTTTGTTGTTGTTGGATGAGCCTACTTTGGGTTTGGCCCCGCTGATCATTAACCAAATTTTTGAAATTATTCACACCATTCGTAATGAGGGCGTGACGGTTTTTCTCGTCGAGCAAAATGCCAACAAAGCTTTGCACATTGCGGATAGAGCCTATGTATTAGAAACAGGCAGGGTAGTGATGGAAGACACGGGGGCGAATTTACTTAGTAATGATGCTGTACGTAAGGCCTATTTAGGGGCTTAATGGTCTTACAGCAAAAACCCCAGCCACTAGCGCTGGGGTTTTTGTTTAAAAGCGAGCTATTTAAGCCAAGCCTTCTTGCTTTAGAGCTGCTTGAACGCCAGCATCTTGGGCGAGGTTTTGATGAAAACGCACCAGTTCAGGATAGGCGCTGAGGTCTAATTGGAGAAAGAATGTCCAGTTTAGCGTGACCCATAAGTATGCATCGGCAATGGAGCGGGTGCCGGTTAGGTAGTCTTTACCTTTGAGCTGCTCATTCAAAATGCTGAGATAGCCGTCCAGTTGGTGACGGGCGTTTTGCAAGAACTCTTCTTTGCAGTTTTCACCTACGTATTTGGGCCAAGCAAAAAACAAGCCAAAAACGCGATGCACATCCGAGTTCACCAGACCAAGCCAACGACGCGTTTCTGCTCGTGCAATGAGATCAGAGCCTAACAAGTGGCTTTCTGGGTACTTTTCCGCCAAATACTGCAAAATAGCAGTGCTTTGGGTTAGCAATACGTTTTCATCACGCAATACTGGTACCGAGCCCGAGGGGTTTAGGCCTAAGAACTCGGGCGATTTTAATTCATCGCGTGCCATGGATTGGGACTCATAGGGGTGCCCCGTCCATTCTAAGACGATATGTACTGCCAAAGAGCATGCGCCTTGTAGGTAATAGAGTTTCATTTGTGTGTCTTCCTTTTTGGTTTTGGTTGCAAGTGTTGCTCTAAGAACTGCTCCATGCGCTCATAGAACTCGAATTTGTTTTCCTCGTTGTGGAAACCATGGCCTTCGTTGTCTTTGACCATGTATTCCACCTCGACCCCTCTGGCTTTAAGGGCGTTGACCATTTGGTCGCTTTCTGCTTTGTTGACACGTGGGTCTTGGGCGCCTTGAGCAATGAATAAAGGGGTTTTGATGTGTTGAGCGTTTAAAGCCGGTGAAGTGGCTTCAAGGCGCTCACGATCTTGCTCGGGATGACCCACCATGGTGTACATTTTTTCTAGTAAAGGGCGCCAGTACGGCGGGATCGTATCCATAAACGTTAGCAGGTTGGACACGCCCACATAGTCGATGGCTGCTGCATACACGTCTGGGGTTTTGCAAATACCCATCAAAGTGGCATAGCCACCATAGCTGCCGCCATAAATAGCAAGCTTGTTCGGATCGGCAATGCGTTGTTTTAAGAGCCATGCCACGCCATCACTGATGTCATCTTGCATGCTGAGACCCCACTGGCCAAAGCTAGCTTCCCAAAATTTACGACCGTAGCCAGTGGAGCCGCGGAAATTGATTTGCAATACGGCATAACCACGGTTGGCCAGAAACTGGACTTCGGGGTTAAAGCCCCAGCTATCACGAGCCCATGGGCCACCATGAGGATTGACGACTACGGGTAAATCACGAGCCTCTACGCCCACAGGTAACGTGAGGTAGCCGTGGATTTCCAAACCGTCGCGCGACATAAATCGAATCGGCTTCATGGTGCCCATATGGGCTGGATTAAGATGTGGGTTGATTTCCCCAAGATGATGGAGGCTTTGGGTTTCATCATTGTAAATAAAGCGATGACCAGGGGTTCTATCGCTGTAGGCAGCAACCACAAAGGTGGTTTCATCACGGGTGGCGCTTTGTAAGCTGACGTCGTAACCAGGCAAGAGGCTTTTTAGACGTTCGTTACGAATCGCACTGATTTCATCAAAGAAATGATAATGCAATTTGTCGGCCTCGAAGAACGCCGCCGTTAAGACATGACGTAAACGAGAGTAACCGGCGCCTAGTAGATCATATTTAGCATTTTCAAAGATTAGTGTTTCTGTGTCGGGCTCTGCAGGATCAATTAAAACCAAAGCAGAGGTGTCGCGCCCACGGTTGCTGAGGGCATAAAATTTTTGATTATTTTTGTCAAAAAACTGAGGACTGACATCGGTGCGGAAGTCGGTTTGAATAATTGGAGCAAAGGCGTCTTGTTCATTGGCTCTGTGTAAGAGTACGGTATGTAAACCATCACTCATAATGGCTAAACGGACTAGACCTTGGTGGTCGGTTTGCCAACCCACAATATTGCCTGGGTTTTCTGCAACTTGGACTTGCTCGCCACTATGGATATTGACCCGGTACACATCGAAGGCTTCAGGGTTACGGGCATTGTGGGCGATTAAAAGATGATCGGGGTCGTCTTCTAGGTCGTCTTGAATACCGGCACGAGCCCCCTCAAAAGGGGTGAGGTCTTTAACGGCACCACTGTCGGCATGGACTGCCAGCACGTGATAATTTTCATCACCATGAAAGTCTTTGGCATAGACAATAGTCTTAGG
>CANROS010000031.1 GCA_947632305.1 uncultured Paenalcaligenes sp.
CTCGCGCCTGTGCCCTCCGCTCCTAATATCACCGGTGGTGTGCTCTTAGGCCTGCTGGCGGCTTTTACCTATTCGCTCTATTCATGGGTGTCACGTCGTCTCATCCAACAGCAGATTCCAACCCGCGCTGCGATGGGTGCTATTTTTGGTCTGGGGGGGTTATTACTGATGCCAGTTTTAGTCGCTACCGGCGGTCCTTTTTTAGACTCATGGCAAAACCTCAGCGTGGGTCTCTATATGGCTTTTATCCCTATGTTTTTAGGGTATTTATGTTTTGGTTATGGCTTAGCCCAAGTTCAAGCCAGCACAGCTGTCACCATTACGTTATTAGAGCCTATGATCGCCGCCTTGTTAGCCGTACTCATCGTAGGAGAACGCCTCCCCCTTTTGGGCTGGGGTGGCATCTTTTTAATTGTGAGTTGTTTGGTTTGCCTAACTTGGCCTGCCAAAATAAAACCTGCTAGACCTTAGGCGGATAAAACAACATCGCCGCCCCCTGATCGACTGAGGACACAGCCAAAGGGATATCCGCCAAAGTATAGGTTTTCAATGCCTCAATAAAAGCGATTTTGGCTTTGTTTAATACCTGCTTTAACTGACAACTGGGCGTGATTAAACAGGTATTTTTACTACCAAAACACTCCACAATATCTAAGGGCTCCAGCTCCAAAACCAGTGCTCCCAAATTAATGTCTTGGGCAGGCTTCGCCAGTTTAAGCCCACCGTTTTTGCCACGTATACCCTGTAAATAACCCGCTTGAGTTAAGCTAGCTACGACTTTAGCCAGATGGGTACGGGAAATTGCATAGTACTCAGCAATTTCCGTAATGTTGACCAAACGATCCGTATGCGAAGCCGTGTACATCAAAGTACGGATGGCAAAGTCAGTGTGCTGAGTCAGTTGCATACCATTTCAAAACCCTAAGTTAACTCAAGCAAATATAACATTACTTTGAAACTCATGTTATAACATGATTATTATATTCATCTTTAAGGAAGGATCATGCTAACTGAGCCACAACGAGACATCATCAAAGCCACCGTCCCCGTGTTAGAAAGCCAAGGCGAAGTTCTCACCAAACACTTTTACACGATTATGTTGGATGAATATCCCGAAGTCAGACCCTTGTTTAACCAAGCGGCTCAGGCCTCTGGTCGCCAACCCCGTGCATTGGCCAATAGCTTGTTGATGTACGCCAAACACATTGACTCCTTAGAAAACTTAGGTGATCTGGTCGAGTTGGTCACTCATAAGCATGCGTCTCTACAAATTCTTCCAGAACAATACATCATTGTAGGCACGTGTTTATTACGTGCCATTAGCGAAGTACTGGGGCCTGATTTAGCTACCCCCGAGGTCATTGAGGCGTGGAAAAATGCGTATTTCTCTTTGGCCGATTTGCTCACTAAAAAAGAAGAAGACCTGTATCACAGCACGGAGTTAGCCGACGGTGGCTGGCGTGGTGAGCGCCTTTTTTATGTAGCCGATAAAGTCCAAGAAAGCAGCATCATTACTTCTTTTTATCTAAAACCAGTAGACGGCAAACCCATTATGGCGCACCAAGGGGGGCAATATTTAGGCTTTAGGTTTATATTTCTTGAAGGTGAACAACGTCGTAATTACTCCCTTTCTGCAGCCGCCAACGGTGAATACTATCGTATTAGCGTCAAACGTGAGCCCAGTGGGGTGGTGTCCAATTATTTACACGATGAGGTTCAGGTAGGCGACCGCTTACGTGTCTTTCCCCCCTTTGGTAATTTCACCTTAAAAGACAACGATCGTCCTTTGGCTTTGATTTCAGGTGGTGTGGGTATCACCCCCATGGTGCCTTTGCTCCAAGAAGCCCTCAGTTCAGGTAAAGAAGTGCTCTTTATCCATGCAGCTCAAAATCACGAAGTGGATCCATTTTACGATTGGCTCTACGACCAAGCGGCCCAACATCCTCAGCTCACTTTGTTCAAATGTTATGAAAATAACCAGTCGCACAAAGCCCATCACGAAGGCCGTTTAGACCAAGCGCTACTGGCCAAACTCTTGCCCACAACAGATTTGGATGTGTACTACCTCGGGCCCACCCCTTTTATGATCATGGTACATAAGGCTTTACTCGCCTTAGGCATCCCAGCAGAACAATGCCATTATGAATTTTTTGGTCCCGCAGAAGCGCTACAATAAATCATGCCCTGACCGACTCTTTTCCTAAGGAACACCAATGGCCCCCACTCAACCCAGTGCCTCTGCACCCCCTTCAGTCTTTAAAACAGGGCTCGCTTTCCGGCCATTTTTCTGGCTGGGTTCTGTGTATTTAATCCTCGCTTTTCTGCTGTGGATGGGTTTCTGGCAGGGCCAAGTGCTACTCCAACCCTTAGGTGGCATGATTTGGTGGCATCAACACGAAATGCTATTTGGCTTTGTCAGCGCCATCATTGCCGGCTTTTTACTCACCGCCGTTCAAACCTGGACGGGGCTGCCCAGTCTAAAAGGCTACACGTTAGGCGCTTTGGTGCTGCTGTGGTTAGCCGCACGCTTTGTGATTGCCTTTCCTATGGAGCTAGACCCACGCTGGATTATGGCCATTGATGGGGCCTTTTTACCTATTGTGGCGCTAGTGATGGCCAACTTAGTTATTCGTGCTAAAAAATGGCGTAATTTAGCATTTACTCCCCTACTTTTACTTCTGGCTGGCGCCAATTTAGCCATGCATTGGGGCCAAATCACTCACACCCCACTGCTAACCAAGCACAGTGCCCATCTGACGGTTTGGCTGGTAATTGCCCTAATGGTGCTGTTAGGCGGGCGTGTTATTCCTTTTTTCACGTCACGTGCCCTAAATATAGAAATCAAACCCCAATCCGTTTACAGTGAGCGCCTCACCTTACTCAGCACCTTTGCCCTGTGTGTTGTGTTTATTTTGCAATTATTAGGTTGGCACAGCCCTCTTTGGTTACTCAGTGGTGTGCTGGCGGTTTTTATTATTACAAACAGTTTACGCCTAGCCGCTTGGCAGCCCTTGCGCTGTGCCAAGCACCCTTTATTGTGGAGCCTGCACCTAAGCTATGCTTTTATTATTGTCGGGGCGTGTTTCTGGTTGCTCAGTTTATGGCAGGTCATGCCCTCGGATGTAGGCATGCACACGCTCACTATTGGGGCTATTTTAGGGCTTATTCTCGCTATGCTAGCGCGGGTCAGCTTAGGCCATACTGGGCGCCCTCTTAAAGCCTTACCTGGTTTTAGTTTGGCGTTAGGCAGCGTATTTGTTGCGGCGTTAATACGCAGTCTAGTCCCTATTTTGATCCCCAGCTGGAGCTTAATGGCGTATCAAACCAGTCTGGTTTTATGTGTACTGGCTTTTGCGTGGTTCGTGGTGCATTACACGGTGCCACTGTGGAGCGCTCGCCCCGATCACAAACCAGGCTAATCCAGTTCTTTTAGACACCGCCCCATTGTGTGATCGCTTAGGGGCGGTAGGCTTCAACTCGATTCCGCCCTTCGCGTTTGGCTTTATACAACATTTCATCTGAACATTTCAGCACTGCAGCAATATTCATGGCGTCGCTAGGCCAGCTGGCCACCCCCAAAGAAATGGTAATGGACTCACCATGAGACATGGGCGCGGCTTCCACCTTTTGACGTAAACGCTCAGCAATATAAAACCCGTCTTTTATTCCGTTTACTTCTTTAAACCAAGACAAAATCAGTGCAGCACTAGATCAATTGGCGCCTGTCGGAGCGGGGCCTGACTCAGGGCCCTGGACTAACTCTTTGCCCTGTCGCTGACTATGAGCCACCGCATCCACCATATGTATATTGGCGGGGGCTGAATTGCCTTCTTTATCACGCCCAAAATGCACCACAGTCTGTGGGTAAGGGATTTCAATACCTGCGGCATCAAAATGTTGCTTCAACAAGCGGTTAAAGCTGCGCTGTACCGCCCACTGCATACCAGGTGCGGTTTTAATCAAGACCCGAATGGTAGTGCCCGTGCTGCCTAAGTTTGTGACCCCTGGAATACTAATGTCTTCTAAGATGTACTCCGCTACCTCGGGATCTTGCTTCAAGTCAGCAAAAGCAGCATGCATATGCTCCATCACATCATCCACAGACTCGCGCAAGCCAACTAGGTACTCGCCATGGTGATAACCGTAATCACGAGTATGGTTTGCTACACAATCAATGCTAGAGAAAGGCACTAAGTGATAACCGCCGTCTAGAGTACGGATCACCACGGATCGGATGGTCAGCTTTTCCACTACCCCAAACAAACCCGCCACTTCGACCACATCATTTTGATTCATGCCATTTTCAAGCTGGATAAACACACCCGTGATCACATCTTGCACCATCTTTTGTGCACCAAAACCAACGGCTAAACCCACTACCCCCGCCCCCGCAATCAGAGGCCCTATGTCAATGCCTATTTGCGACAACACAATCAACGCGGTCATGGTCACAATCACAATGGCCAACGCATTACGGAAAAGTAATAACAGGGTCTTTTCACGCTCAGTGGGCATTTTGGCGCCTGCCAACATTAAACGATGTTCAATCATGCTGGCTAATACCGTCCAGCTTAAGGCGGCAATCACCAACACCAAAGCCACGCGCACGAAGGTGTTCACTACAGCCTGACCTTGAGCGGAAAACAACCATTCTTTTAAATCAAATAACCGCCACGCATCAAAAATAGCCAATGCCATCCCTACGGCCACCACTAAACGTAAAGCACGTAATGAGGCTGGCACATAGGAATTTAAGCGTGCTTCTAGTAGAGGGAAATTGCGCTGCCAATACTCGGACAACTTCAGACGTTGGTTGCCTAAGGTATTTAAAAGTAATAAGAGCGCCGCCCCAATTAAAATCACCAACAAGGTCTGCACGCTGGCTTTGGCCATAAAGCCCAAGCCATCTTGGTGCTCTACTTGTAACACCACCAACAAAGTCGTTAAATACAGCAAAGCTAGCCAAACCCACAAACGGCTCATAATCCGCAACAAGGTACCTAGCACCGAGTTTTCAGCTTGATTCGCTTGCTTCAAAAACGCGCCCGAAACCGCTGTGCGCTGCTTCCACAATACGCTCACCACGTACACATACACACTAAACGCAAATAACGTTTCCACCACATTGGCTAGCGAGGGTGCAATCAATACCTGCAATAATGGCACCACCACCAATAAACCATAACCACTTAGGGTAAATAATCCACTGGCCCAGCGATTCCAAGACGTAGCGGTGGCAGAATCAAGCGGCACCAAACGCAACTGCTCATAGCGCGTAGCAAACACCGCACGGCTAAGCGTTTTCATGACCTCGACCACGCCAAAGGCCATCAAAAATTGCATATTCAAAAATGAGGTATAAGAAGCCGTCTGACTGGTGGTTAAGGCGACCATCCCTGCATAGCCCGCTAATAAAGCCACCGCAATGATCAGCCAATCCACCCCTAAAGCTGCGACTACCGCCAGCAATTTACGCAGTCGGGTAGAACGCGTTAATACAGAGGAATGAGCGGACACCTCACGGTGAGCCCATGCATCTAGGCGTTGAAAAGGGATAGTCGCTAGGCGTCGACTTAAACCATAGGCCACCAAAGTAATGCCACCCACCACCAACAAGTTAAACAACACAGAACGCCAACGTTGTAATTGCTCAACTTGGGCCGTTTCCTCATTTAACAGCTCATTTACCACCGCCCAAGAATCTTTAAGATCAAAGTGCAGCTGATACGCAAAATACTGAAAAGCCAACAACAAGCGGCTGGTCGACTCAGTAGGCTCAGTCGCCTCCGTCGCTAATGATGGCTCGGGCGCCACACTGGTAGGCGCCACATTGGCTGCCTCTGCAGGAGCTTCGACGGCCAATTCGCGCAACTCATTTACCAAGCGATTACGTAACTCGTCATTGGCCAACACCTCAGCCAAAGCACCATAACTTAAGCTGCTCTCATTGGGCTCGGCACTATTTACTTCTTGAGCTCCACTGGGTGAGCTCATAAAGAGCGCTCCCCCCATTAATAAAAAAACGAGCATCAGGGCTCGTAATGAAAACAGCATGGCACATAGTCTAGCGGTATGAGTCATAAGCAAACCAGAGTTAAAACGAAATCTTAGGACAAGTAGAATTAATTTAAGCCTAACATTGATACACTAAAAAACCTACCCACAATAAAAAAGCCACTGATGACACTCAATGGCTTTTTAGAATAAACAATACCTATTACGGCTTGACGACTAAATCGTTAATCACTTGAGTGACGCCTTTAACAGATCTAGCGACTGCACCAGCCTGCGTTCTTTCGGTGTCTGATTTAGCAAAACCAGATAATTGCACCACCCCACCATCAATGGTTTTCACATTGATATTAGCTGCTGAGGTCCGAGGGTCGTTGGCTAGCTTAGCCTTTACTTCTGCTGTAACAGCAGCCCCATCTACATACTCTCCTACGCTCTCTTGATTACGCGCTACAGAACAACCGGCCGTTAAAGCCACAGAGGCACCTAACATTAAAGCGATCGCGATCTTTTTAGTTACTGTCATAGAAGTATCCTTTTGATAAAGAATGGGTGGGTAACTACATACTCGCAAAACAACACCGATAAAGTGATGCTTTTATCTTAGAACGCCTTGCCCAATTGTGTCTGCAACAAAATATTTGTAAAGCTAACAAAGCCTCAGCACATTCGTAACTCGAACCCAGACCAAAATTACAATTGGTTCTTGTAAATCACGCCATTTTTCATAATCAGATAAAAGTTTTTCTCGGGAGAAGCAATAAAATCTAAGTTAACAGTCGGATCACCATCAGCCACAATCAAATCCGCATAGGCGCCTACACTAATTTGCCCTAAAGCGGCCCCCTTATAAGGGTTGCGGTCCCCTGACAGCGCCAACAGCTCGCCATTTTTCTGTGTGCCTTGGGCTAATACCGTTAAAGGGTCATAAAAGCGCGTGAGTTTAGCTAACTGTTTGCCTTGGGTTGCTGTTTTACCCGCACTAAACAAAATATCTGTGCCCCAGCCCGTTTTGACGGCGTGTTTGTCTGCTAACTCGTAAGCGCGCACGGTGCCCTCACTGACTTCTTTTTGTGCCAAGCGCTGCTCTTCATTTGCATAGGTGTTGGAGTCCTCGTCTTGTAAAAAGGGCTGCAAACTCCACCACACGTCTTCCGCTTGCATCATGCGCACGGTAGCCTCATCCGTCAGTTGCCCATGCTCAATGCACTTCACGCCACAACGAATAGCCCGCTGTATGCCCCTAGAGGTATACACATGAGCCATCACATAGGTGTTCCAATCTGACGCCGCTGCCACACTAGCTTTTAGTTCAGCCTCGGTAAACTGCACGGTATCTAAGGGATCATACAAAGAGGCCACTCCGCCCCCGACGAGCATTTTGATTTGTGAGGCCCCTTGTAATAACTGTTCACGCACACGCCTTAACACCAAGGCCTCGCCATCAGCAATCATGGATATTCCCGCTCTTTCTGCCAGACTCAAGGTGCTGTCGGCATTACGGGGTAAGTCACCAATAAAACGAAAATCACCATGGCCCGCGGTTTGTGAAATCATAGCCCCAGAGGGAAAAATACGGGGACCATCAATCGTGCCGTCATCAATGGCTGCTTTTAAAGAAAAACTAGGCCCACCCGCATCGCGTACAGAAGTAAAACCTCGCATTAAGGTCTGCTGTGCTTCTTGGGCTGCAGTGATGTAGATATAGCCCACATCAGAGGTCAAAGCACGCAACTGGTTAATGCTCGCCAACATACTGTGCCAATGCACATCGATCAGACCGGGCATAACCAGCTTGCCGCCACAATCAATAATGTGTGCATCGGGGACTTTTTCTGTAGGACTTAAGAGGGCTTTGATTTTATTGCCCTCAATTAAGACATTGATATCGCTAACAGGCGCTTTACCACTGCCATCAAACAAGCGCAGATGGGTCAAAAGTAAAGGGCGTGATGGGCTGTCTTTAGATGAACTCTGGGCAGAAACAAGAGAAGGCACCATGCCGGCATAAGCGCCTACCATCAAAGAAAGCCCACCGAGGAAACGGCGACGCGTCATATCGGCCATCACACGCTCGTACAACTGCTGACTAATCGAGCTGCCGCACTCGCAACCAAAATGTAAAAGCTGCCCCTTTTTTGCTGGTTTAGAACCAAATAACGAGCCAGATCTTAAACGCGGATACCCCATACCTACACCCCTCCAGAAAAAGGCCGTGATTTATAAACAACCACCATACTACACCTCTCTGCCAGATAAACATGGCTAAAGTACTAGGAGCAACTATCGTCTTATCCGAACTACAAAGCCAACTGGGCCACTTCACCTATCACCATAAGAGCCGGACGTTCGGCTTGGGCAGCCAATTGCTCTAAATCGTGCAAGGTGCCACGCGCTACGGTCTGAGTCGGCAAAGTACCCTGACTAATGATGGCTACCGGCGTCTGCGCGGGCTTGCCGTGTTTAATCAATTCGTTCCGGATCTCCGCGGCTTTAATGGTCCCCATATAGACCACTAAAGTCTGCCGATCACGCGCTAAACAGGCCCAATTCACCTCATCGCCATCTGGTCGGCAATGCCCTGTTACCATCACGACGGACTGCGCGTAATGACGATGCGTTAAGGGAATACCAGCTGCTGCAGTCGCCCCTAAAGCTGCTGTGATACCGGGCACCACTGCATAACGTATTCCTGCCGCTTGGAGGACTTCAATCTCTTCGGCGCCACGGCCAAAGACAAATGAATCGCCCCCTTTTAAACGCACGACCCGCAAGCCTTGTTGCGCATAGTGCACAATCAATTGATTGGTTTCGTCTTGGGGCACACTGTGATTATGCGCTCGTTTACCTACCGCTACCCGCTGCGCATCACGTCGTATTAAGTTTAAAACCCCCTCACCCACGAGGGCATCGTACAACACCACATCCGCTGCCTGTAAAGCTTGATACCCTTTAATCGTGAGCAAGCCCTCATCACCCGGCCCAGCCCCCACTAAGGTAACAAAGCCGGCTTGGGTGCGCTTGGCTGCCTGCTGCAACTGGTCGGTTAAAAACTGAGCCGCTTGCTCGGTTTGCCCAGCGGCCACCAAATCCGTAAAAATGGGTTGATCAAAAAGCTGCTCCCAAAACAAACGACGCGCACTCAACGTAGGCAACTGCTCTTTGACTTGGGGACGATACTGCTGGGCTAGCTCAGCCATAGGGCCTAAATAGCTAGGGAGCTCTTGTTCTATTTTTTGACGCAACTGACGGGCTAAAACTGGGGCTGCACCGCCAGTAGAAATTGCAATTTGTACCGGCGAACGGTCCACAATCGCTGGCACAATAAACTGACATAAAGCGGGATCATCGACCACGTTCACCAAACGATGGTATTGCACTCCCGCAGCGGCGACCTGTTCATTTAACTGGGCATCATCCGTGGCGGCAATAGTTAAGACCGCCTGATTCACATCTGCGGGTTCAAATTCGGTCTTCCACCAGCTGACTAAGTCTTGGTCCAGCAAAGCTTGAACCTCGATTCCTATTTGCTGCGCAATCACTAGGACGCGGGCACCAGCCTGGCGTAATAGCTCAATTTTTCTATACGCCACCTCGCCTGCCCCAATCACCAAAGCCGGTCGATCTTTTAACGTAGCGTAAATAGGAAGGTAATTCATACTGGACCCGTTCTTAACGTAGATAAATGTCTATCTAATTAGTTTAAGGTCTTAAAAAGGCTTCCTTTATATCAAAAAATTTTAATCTTTTTATACTCTTGGTTATATGCAAATAAGGAGTAAAAATTATTAGATTATTTAAAAATCTTAATATAAATAGAACGAGATATTCTATAGATTGCCACTTATGCCTACCTACAATGGATCTCATTACGAATCTTTTATAGCTAATCGATATGAGTACTTTGGCACCTATTCATCTTTGGCAAATCCCTAACAGCACGACCAGCGATCACGAGCAACTTCACGCCCTGACGGAAGCCTTAGAAGCGAATCTGCACACATGGGCCCAACGATTTACCCGTATCACGCAAGCCAATAGCTTAGCGGTTGAGGACATGGTGATTACCGATGCCTTAGCGCGTCTAGGGTTGGCCATTGATGTCTTTGTATTGGATACAGGAAAGCTGCATCCGGAAACCTTAGAATACCTAGACCACATCAGTCAACGTTATCCGCACGTCTCCATTCGACGCTTTTCACCCCAAGATTCGGCTGTGCAGCATTTTGCTGACAACTACGATTTTTCTGATATTTACCAAAGCCTCACGGCACGCAAAGCCTGTTGCTATGCGCGCAAAATCGAGCCCCTGCAACGCGCGCTCGTTGGCTACGAAGCATGGATCACCGGGCAACGCCGTGAGCAAGCGGCCACCCGTACCCAGCTTGAAGTCGAAGAGTTTGATGAAGCCCATCAGCTTTATAAATTCAATCCTTTAGCGGCTTGGTCACAACACCATATTTGGGCGTATATCCAGCAGCATCAACTGCCAATTAATCCGCTCTATCACCAAGGCATTCCCAGCATTGGTTGCGAACCGTGTACTAAGCCCATCCGCCAAGACGAAGAGTTACGCGCTGGTCGTTGGTGGTGGGAAAACCAAAACAGCAAAGAGTGTGGTTTACACGCCAACTAACGCCATTCCTTAGGCCCCCCTAGTTTCTGTTCGAGAAAACGCATGTCTCTTATTCGTAATCATCATTTAAATTGGCTCGAAGCCGAGTCCATTTACATTATTCGTGAAACCATTGCCGAAGCACGTAATCCGGCTTTGCTCTTTTCTGGCGGCAAAGACTCCGTTGTGCTGTTGGCTTTAGCATGTAAAGCCTTTCAAATTCCAGGTCGCCCCTTACAGCTGCCTTTTAGCTTGCTTCACGTCGACACAGGGCATAACTATCCTGAGGTGATTCGTTTTAGAGATGAAACCGTTGCCCGCACCGGAGCCAATTTAGTTGTGGCCCACGTCGAAGACTCCATTCGTAAAGGCTCAGTAGTTTTACGCCATGCGACTGACTCGCGTAATGCGGCCCAAGCAGTCACCTTGCTAGAAGCCATTGAAGAGCACAAGTTTGATGCCCTCATGGGTGGGGCCCGCCGCGATGAAGAAAAAGCCCGCGCTAAAGAGCGTATTTTTTCCTTTCGTGATGAATTTGGCCAATGGGATCCTAAAAATCAGCGTCCAGAACTTTGGTCGCTCTACAACACGCGCCTGCACGCTAACCAAAACATGCGCGTTTTCCCTATTTCCAACTGGACTGAATTGGATATTTGGCAATACATCGAACGCGAGCAACTAGAGCTGCCTCCTATTTACTTTGCCCACGAGCGTGAAGTCGTAGAACGTAATGATCTTTTAGTGCCGATTACCTCGTTAACGCCTAAAAAAGACGGCGAGCACAGTGAAGTGCGCTCTGTACGTTTCCGTACTGTGGGTGATATCAGCTGCACCTGCCCCGTCGCTAGCCACGCCAGCAATCCCAGTGAAATTATTTTAGAAACCGCTCAGAGCACCTTGTCTGAACGCAGTGCTACGCGCATGGACGATAAAGTGTCCGAGTCCGCCATGGAAGAGCGTAAACGTGCCGGTTACTTTTAACTCTATTTAAACTCAGGATCCCCCATGACCGTAGAACAAAATCCAGTCCTGCGTTTTATCACCGCAGGCAACGTAGACGATGGCAAATCCACCTTAATTGGTCGCTTGCTCTATGACAGCAAAGCCCTTTTAAGTGATCAAGTGGATCAGTTACACCGCAGCCAAACTGAAACCACATTACCGAATTTTGCCGCCATTACGGATGGCCTATCGGCCGAACGTGAACAAGGCATCACGATTGACGTCGCCTACCGTTACTTTAGTACCAACAAAAGAAAATTCATTTTGGCGGACACGCCTGGGCACGAACAATACACGCGCAACATGGTAACAGGCGCCTCCACCGCTGATGCGGCTATCGTATTGATTGACGCCTCTCGTTTGGACTTTAGCCAGCCTACCTTACAGTTACTGCCTCAAACCTTGCGCCATACCGTGCTGCTAAAACGGTTAGGCTGCCCACATATTGTGGTGGCAATCAACAAACTTGATTTGCTTGATTACGATGAGGCCGTGTACCAAGCCATCGTCAGTGCATATCAACAATTGGCACAGCGCCTTGAGTTGGAGCACGTACACTTTGTACCGATTTCTGCCTTATTGGGCGACAACATTGTGCACCGCAGCGCACGCATGCCTTGGTACGAAGGTCCTAGCTTACTTGCCCTACTCTCCGAGCTACCCAGCCAACTCAGTCAGACAAACAATGACTCGGTCGAGTTTGGCCTGTTCCCCGTACAGCGCGTTGCTCGCCAAGACGGCAGCCTAAAAAATGACTTCAGAGGCTACCAAGGTCGACTAGAACAAGGACGCCTCCAAGTGGGCCAACACATCCGTGTTTTACCCACTCAGCAAACCAGTACCATTAGTGCTATCTACGGCCCCAACGGCAGCCAAGATTCCGCCCAAGCGGGCGAGGTCTTAACCCTAACGCTAGCGGACGATTTGGATATTTCCAGAGGGTCCTCCATTGTGGCCGCCGAGCACACCATTCAAAACAGCCAAACCATTGAAGCCACCATTTGCTGGTTTGATGAAGCCCAGCTTAATCCCAATCGCAAATACTGGCTCAAGCACAGCACTCAAACGGTCTATGCCAAAGTCACTGAGCTACATAGCCTCTTAGATCTGCATGACCTAGAAGAAAAGCCCTTAGATCAGCCCCTAAAAATGAACGATATTGGGCGTATTAGTTTGCGTTTGCAGCAACCTATTGCCGCGAGTCGCTACGCCGACCATAAAGCCTCCGGCGCTTTTATTTTAATTGACGATGCCACCCACCAGACTGTTGCGGCTGGCATGATTGAAAGCCATGAAGGGTCCAACTCATGATTGCCTCTGAAGAATTACTAAAAAGCGTTCATGCGCTTAATACCCATGAGCTGGCGTGGTTATCCGGCTATTGCTGGGCCCGCACCCAAAATGGCGCTCCTCTAGCTCAGGCCTTAGGCTCAGATGCGACGGGCGCTGTGTTGGCCCCTCCCGAGGCAGTCACTACACCGCGCCAAGTACTTGTTTTGTCTGGTTCCCAAACTGGCAATGCGCGTCGTGTTGCTGAGCAGCTGCATGAACAACTCCAAGGGCTACAAGCCGAGATTCGCATCGAAAGCATTGGTGATTACAAAGCACGCCAACTCGCCGAAGAAGACATCGTTTTACTGGTCTGTTCTACGCAAGGCGAGGGCGAATACCCCGAAGAAGCCATTTCCTTTGCTAAGTTTCTCTTTGGCAAACGCGCTCCCGACCTAAGCCAACTGTCTTTTGCTGTCTTAGCTTTGGGCGATAGCTCCTACCCCTTGTTTTGTGAAGCAGGCAAGAACTTTGACCTACGTTTGGCCGAGTTAGGTGCGACGCGTTTGTTTGACCGCATTGACTGTGACCTAAGCTACGAAGCGCAAGCCACCGCTTGGCGCCAAGACATACGCGTGGTCTTGCATGAACAGCTCACGCTACGTCATGACACTGAGCAAGCCGCCGCCCAAACCGCAGCGGTCTCTACGGCAGAGCAGGCTTACACCAAAGACCAACCCTACCGCGCCAGCTTAATTGCTAAACAAAAAATCACGTCCCGTGCTGCCAATAAAAATGTACAGCATATAGAAATTGATCTAGCCGACTCAGGCATTGAGTATCAAGCCGGCGATGCCTTGGGCGTTTACGTCAAAAACAACCCAGAATTAGTTGGGGCGTTTTTAGATACTTTACAGCTAGACGGTAGCCAACCCGTTCGCTTAGCAAATGGCTTAACGCTACCCTTGGAACAAGCGTTACTAGAACACCTAGAATTAACGCAAAACCAAGTCGGTTTTATTAAAAAATGGGCTGAAATTAGCCAGCATCCCGAGCTATTAGAGCGGGTTGCCCACGCAGATTCCCTGCATGATTATGCCGCTAATACCCCCATACTGGCTGTGATCAAAGCCTACCCTGCTAACGTGGATGCCCAAACATGGGTAGACGTTTTGCGTCCCTTAACGCCTCGCATGTATTCCATTGCCTCTGCTCAAGACGAGGTCGGGCCTGAAGTTCATCTCACCTTAGGTTTGGTGCAATACGAACATGACGGTCAAGCCTTTGCCGGTGTGGCCTCTGATTATCTGGGCCTACAGCTAGATGAAGGTGACGAAATCGATGTGTTTGTGGAAGCCAACCCACGCTTTCGCCTCCCGGCCGACCCCGCCACACCCATTATTATGATTGGCTCAGGCACAGGGGTAGCCCCATTTAGATCCTTTATGCAACAACGCGAAGCCGATGACGCAACTGGCCCCGCTTGGTTAATTTTTGGCAATCAGCGCTTTACGGATGACTTTCTGTACCAAAGCGAATGGCAACGTTGGCACAAACAAGGCACCTTAAGCAAAACCAGCTTTGCTTGGTCCAGACAACAGCCCAACACTAAAGTCTACGTACAACAGCGTGTCCAAGAAAACGCCGCTGAACTCTGGCAATGGATCCAGCAAGGTGCCCATATTTATGTCTGCGGAGACGCCAATAATATGGCCAAAGCCGTAGAAGCCGCCCTCTTAGAGCTAATTAGTACCCAGGGTCAATTAAACGAAGAGGACGCGGATGCGTATTTAGATCAACTACGCGATGACCGCCGTTATCAACGCGATGTTTATTAATTATTGAGTCAATTTCATGAGTGATCTTCCTTCCAATTCTGACCCTCGCGCCCAATTACCCCAAGAGCCGCTGTCAGACAATGAGCGCTTAAAGGGCCAAAGCCAGCATCTACGCGGCAGCATTCGCGAAGATTTAAAAGATGGTTTAACCGGTGGTTTTACGGGTGATAACTTTCAGCTCATTCGCTTTCATGGCATGTATGAACAAGATGACCGTGATCTACGTGCGGAACGCATGGCGCAAAAGCTAGAGCCCTTAAAAAATGTGATGTTACGCTGCCGCTTGCCTGGTGGGATCATTAGCCCCCAACAATGGCTAGGTATTGATCAATTTGCCACCGAACACACCTTGTATGGCAGCATACGTTTAACTAACCGCCAAACGTTTCAATTTCATGGCGTGCTAAAAGACGATATCAAGCCCATGCACCAGTGGCTGCATCACCTTGGTTTGGACTCCATTGCCACAGCGGGTGACGTGAACCGTAATGTGCTCTGTACCTCTAATCCCATCGAGTCCAATCTACACAAAGAAGCCTACGAGTGGGCCAAAAAAATCTCGGAGCATCTGCTCCCTAAAACTCGTGCCTATGCAGAGATTTGGCTAGATGGTGAAAAACTCCATAGTAGCGAAGATGAGGCGGAGCCTATCTTAGGCGACACCTACCTGCCTAGAAAGTTTAAAACTGTTGTGGCTATCCCTCCGCAAAACGATGTGGATATCCATGCCAATGACTTGGTGTTTATTGCTGTAGCCAAAGACGAAAAACTGGTGGGCTTTAACGTTCTGGTGGGCGGTGGTTTATCCATGGAACACGGTAATGAAGCCACCTACCCCAATACAGCCAAAGAGCTGGGGTTTGTTAGTTTAGAACAGACCTTAGCCGTAGCCGCCGCCGTGGTCACCACTCAACGCGACTGGGGTAACCGCAGTAATCGTAAAGCCTCCAAAACACGCTATACCTTAGAACGTGTAGGCTTAGACGTCTTTAAAGCCGAAGTAGAAAACCGGATGGGCACCACCTTTGAGCCCATTCGTCCTTACGCTTTTACTGGTAGAGGCGATAAGATTGGCTGGCAACAAAGCAGCGATGGGTTGTGGCATTTAACGCTATTTATAGAAAATGGCCGTTTGTTAGACTACCCTAACCGCCCATTGAAAACCGGCTTAGCTGAAATTGCCAAAGTGCATAAAGGCGATTTCCGTCTTACGGCGAATCAAAACCTCATCGTGGCAAATATCGCGGCAGCGGACAAAGAGGCTATTGAACAGCTAGCCATCCAACATGGCCTAATTGATGCCGGAGTCAGCCCGCAACGCCAAAACGCCATGGCATGTGTGTCGTACCCCACTTGTCCGTTGGCCATGGCCGAAGCCGAACGTGTCTTGCCATCTCTGACAACGGAAATCGATGCAATCTTAGCCAAGCACCAGTTAGAACAAGATGTCATTGTGTTCCGAATTACAGGCTGTCCTAATGGTTGTGGTCGTGCCATGTTGGCCGAGGTCGGCTTAGTAGGCAAAGCCGTTGGACGTTATAACCTGCATCTGGGCGGTAATTTAAGCGGTACGCGTATTCCTCGCTTGTACAAGGAAAACATTAGCACCGAAGACATTCTCGCTATTTTGGATGAACTCATTGGTCGCTGGGCGCAAGAGCGCCTTGTAGACGAATGTTTTGGTGATTTTATTATTCGTGCAGGGGTCGTGAAGGCCGTCATTGACCCACCACGCGACTTTTATCTAACAGCCTAAGCCTAAAAACTAAAAACCAGTCCAACTTAGCTCGTGGACTGGTTTTTTTAATGCGCTGTACAACTACTTTACTTCTTCCATTTTGCGCACTTCGTCTTTGTGCAAACGAACTTCTTTACCGTCTTTGTCATAGCGAATGAAGTCGTCTTTGTTATTCAAGTCAGGTTCATCAGGGGCCACCACGGTTTGACCATCGCGGGTGGTAATTTCAGTAGGGGTAGAACACCCTGCTGCTACCACCACCAAACTGGCTAATCCCATTAAGGCTATCTTTTTGCTTTTCATCTTGTTGCTCCTATTAGGTCGCTGTGACTTTCAGAGTAACCAGACTTAGGCTTTAAAATCTGTAAGCATCCCCCTCGATTTATTTCAGGCTCGGCTCGGCTGCTGGCGGCGCTACTGGCGATATAGTGTCAGCATTCACATGCAAAGTTTGAGTTGGGAACGCAAAGTCGGCGCCATGCTCGTGCACAATCTCAATTATCTTTAAATATACGGTCTGCTGTACGCCTAACCACTCACCCCATACGGTGGTTTTGGTAAAGCAATACACCATAATATTTAACGAGGAATTAGCAAAGGCATCAAAATACACCAAGGTGGTTTGAGCCTGATCGATGTTTTCATTTTGTTGCAGCATGGTACGAATGGCTTGCACAATGGCCTCAATTTTAGCTGCATCTTCATAACGCAACTGCAAAGTCGTTGTAATACGTCTATTGGTCATGCGCCCCGGGTTTTGCACACTAATAGAGGAGAACAACGAATTAGGCACATACAACGGCCGCTTATCAAAGGTACGAATTTTAGTAATACGCCAACCAATTTCCTCTACCGTGCCCTCAATTTGACGATCCGGCGAGCTAATCCAGTCACCAATATTGAACTGCCGATCATAAAACAGCATGGCTCCCGAAAAGAAATTACTCAGCACGTCTTTACTGGCCAGACCAATCGCAATCCCTCCAACACCACCAAATGCCATCAAGCCCGATAGACTTAAACCAAAATGCTCTCCCACCAGCAAAAGCATAATAAAGAAAATAGCGATCTTTAACACCCGCGACATAATCCGGGCAGAGGTAGGGTCATTGCCTTTATTAATTTGATATTTTTCTAACAAATTAATCAGCAAAAAGACTTGGCTCATGACGACAATGGCAATGAATAGATACGTTGCCCAATTCACTACCCCTATTAAACTTTGATGTAAGTGCAAATGATAATCACTAATCACAGAGTCGATGAGCTGCCTACAAATGACAACAAATAAGCTCAGCAGTACAGTTTGCACGGCATGCAAAATAATTTTTTTAGTTAGGCTCAAATGCTTACGGCGCATAGCCCACCGCGCCACACCAAATCCAGCCAAACATAATGCGCCGAAACCTATAGTTAACGAATACTTCGCAATTAACTCTTCTGTCATACCTCAAGACTCATATTTTTGATGATCCAATTACTCTTAGGTGCAGAATACCATGCACCGTGGCTTGACTTGACCTTTACCCAAGGTGAAGCTTTAACATAAGGTAGTACTCTAATGGAAACTTAACTTATGTCTTCTATGTTGAACCAACACACTTTAGCGATTCAAGGCATGAGCTGCGCCTCGTGCGTAGGTCGGGTCGAGCGAGTGCTCCAGGCTCTTCCCGGCGTGACTCAGGCCAATGTCAACTTGGCCACAGAACGCGCCACCATTCAAGGCACCACGCCCACGGCTGATCTCATTGCCGCCATAGAAAAAGCCGGCTTTGGCGCCTCCTTAGCGCCAGAAACCAACGCCCAAGCGGAAGCACTGACTGCTGCCAAAGAACAAGAAACCAAAACGCTCCAAAAACACCTCTGGATCGCGCTTATCTTTACCCTGCCTGTGTTTGTTTTAGAAATGGGCGCCCACGTGATTCCCGGCATGCAAACGTGGCTCAATCAAACACTAGGTCAGCAACTCAATTGGTATATACAGTTTGCTTTAACCTCTGCCGTGCTGTTTTACCCAGGTTGGAATTTCTACAAATTAGGGCTACCGGCATTAAAACACTTAGCCCCTGATATGAACTCTTTGGTTGCTGTGGGCACGTTGGCTGCCTATGGCTACTCCATCGTGGCTACCTTTATGCCAGCGCTGCTGCCAGCGCAAACGGTGCATGTGTATTACGAAGCCGCCGCGGTCATCGTCACATTAATCCTCTTAGGGCGCTACCTCGAGGCCCGGGCCAAAGGTCGCACCTCAGCGGCGATACAACGACTAGCGGGCTTACAGGCCAAAACCGCACGAGTATACCGCCAAGGCCAACTGCTTGAAATCCCCATCAGCGACGTGCTAACCGGTGATCTCATTGACGTGCGCCCCGGCGAGCGTATTCCAGTAGACGGCCTCTTGCACGAGGGCCACAGCTATGTGGATGAATCTATGATTTCCGGTGAACCCATTCCAGTAGAAAAAACACCCGAATCAGAAGTGATTGGCGGTACCGTAAATCAAACGGGCGCCTTTACTTTCAAGGCCACCGCTGTAGGCAGTGCCACGGTACTAGCGCAGATTATTCGCTTAGTGGAAGACGCCCAAGGCTCCAAACTACCTATTCAAGCCTTGGTGAATAAAGTCACCATGTGGTTTGTACCCGCTGTGATGGCGTTAGCTGCACTTACCTTTGTGGTGTGGTGGTTAGTCGGCCCCCAGCCGGCCCTATCTTTTGCCTTGGTCAACGCCGTCGCCGTACTGATAGTGGCTTGCCCGTGCGCTATGGGCTTAGCCACACCCACCTCAATTATGGTGGGCACAGGCCGAGCGGCCGAAATGGGCATTTTATTTAGTAAAGGTGAAGCCCTACAACGCCTACAAGACGCACGCATTGTGGCAGTAGATAAAACGGGCACGCTAACAGCAGGCCATCCAGTGCTCACCGATTTAGAGCTCAGCTCAGGTTTTGAGCGCCACACTGTTTTAAGCTGGTTAGCAGCAGTAGAATCACGCTCCGAGCACCCTATTGCCAAAGCCATCGTTGCCGCTGCTGCCCAAGAAAACATCCCTCTATTGCCCACCGAACACTTTGAGTCCCTAACTGGGTTTGGTATACGCGCTCTGGTCGAGCAACACCACATCGAGGTAGGGGCCGATAGACTCATGCAAAAAATAGGGGTGGACGTCAGCCCTTTTAGCGCCAGCGCAGAACGCTTGGGTCGCGAAGGCAAAACGCCTATGTACCTGGCTGTTAATCAAAAACTGGCGGCTATATTAGCCGTCTCTGACCCCATCAAAACCAGCACACCTCAAGCCATTCAAGCCCTTCATGCACAGGGGTTAAAAGTCGCCATGATCACTGGAGACAATCGCCATACCGCTCAAGCCATTGCGCAGCAACTTGGCATTGATGAGGTCGTGGCCGAGGTTTTACCTGATGGTAAGGTGGCTGCTATTGATAAGCTGCGTGAACAATACGGCACCTTGGCGTTTGTAGGGGATGGCATTAATGATGCCCCGGCCTTAGCGCATGCAGATGTAGGTATTGCCATCGGCACTGGTACCGATATTGCCATAGAAGCCGCTGAAGTTGTGCTGATGTCTGGTGATTTAATGGGCGTGCCCAAAGCCATTGCCTTATCAAAACTCACCATTAAAAATATCAAACAAAACTTGTTTTGGGCTTTTGCTTATAACACGGCCTTAATCCCCATTGCTGCGGGTATTTTGTACCCCAGCTTGGGGATTTTAATGTCACCCATTTTTGCAGCCGCTGCCATGGCCTTATCCAGTGTCTTTGTGCTGGGCAATGCCCTACGCTTACGAAAAATGCAACTAACAGAATAAGTGCATGCCGTCTCGTGCTATGTGTACATGGGACGGCAAACTATTTTTATGCTTTAACAACCATTGATCCATCTCGTGCGAAAGATGGGTAAAGTACAACTGCTGTATGTCTAAGCCCTCACACATGGCCAAAGCGCTAGTCACATCATTGTGATTGCGCGGCGTGCTGTCTTGGGGCGGGTGACTGCAATCCACCACACAATACGTCAACGGCCGTTGTTGCAACCATTCGTGGGTCTCAGTTGGCAGGCCCACCGTATCCGTTAAATAAGCACAGCGCCCTTTGGCGCTTTCAAAGACATAGCCCAAACACGGTTTAGAATGCTGCAAAGGCACTGCGGTTACCGTCACGTGGGCTATTTTTCTGGACTCAAAAGGTTGCCACGTCTGGGAAAAATCCAAAATACCTGGGTGTTTATACAAATCGGCAAAACCTACCGGGTCTTCTGGCCCCCACACTGGCAAACGCATATTTACCCCCCACCGCAAGTGCAATAAGCCTTGCGCGTGGTCGGCATGATAATGCGTTTGTAAAATCCCTGTAATCTGCGGTGCTGGAAATCGCTCTGCCAAATCCATCCGACCCGCATCAATTAACCACTGCTGCCCCGCGATGCGCACCACCGCACTGCTCGGGCCGCGGCGTAAAGACTCATCGCTGCGAGCGCGTAAACAAGCGATGCAATTACAGTTATAAACCGGGACCTGAGCCGAATCACCAGTACCTAAAAACTCTAAACTAAAACCCATACCATTCCTCTGGCCTATCGGCACTAATGTTAAATTACGACTCAGGCTACCATGTGAGAGTGGCCCTGAACTCCACGTACAAGAGCAAAATCATGCCCGCGCTGGGTGCTGAACGGGCCCCTTGTAGTGCACTCCTAAAGGAGTTTTTTAGGCTCGTCAGCCAGTTGCACGATGATTCTACGTGAGTCTTTATTAAGGCCGGTAAATTGCACCTGTATCCCTTTACTCTGCAATTTAGCATGGACTTTTTCCAAAGCTTCTACGGCAGTTAAATCCCAAATATGGGCCTCAGAGAAATCAATTTGTACGGCCTGAATGGGTTCGTTTAAGTCAATGCTATCCACGAACTGCCCTGCAGAGGCAAAAAACACCTGCCCTTGGGCTTTATAAATACGACGCGTGCCGTCCTCGGACAGAAAGTTATGCACCCGTAAGATATCCACCACTTTATTAGCAAAAAAGATCGCGGACAACAACACGCCCACCAGCACCCCTTTGGCTAAATCCTGCGTCCACACTGTCACAATAACGGTTGC
>CANROS010000032.1 GCA_947632305.1 uncultured Paenalcaligenes sp.
CTAAATAAAAGCCGCTAACCCTGGTCAACCCAGCTTGCTTTTACAAGCTCCGTCCCTTTAGGGCGGGGTAGTTGACAGTGCAGACCTACTTAAGATTGAGGGGTTCCAATATGGATATTGGCATGATTAAAAAAAGGTTTAGGGCTGGGGCTACGACCTAGCTCACTGGGCGCGATGCCAAAAAAACCTTGGCCGTACGCTAATAAAAATAGGTTCAGCGCGATTAAAAAAAAGGCTAAAGAGCGCATCCGTTATTCCTTTTCATTATTTAGTATTGCGTTGCCATATAGGCGAGGCCATCTAACACAGGGGTGGGTTGCTGATAAATAGGTTGTAGAGCTAAGTGTAACTGATGCTGTTGGCGGGCATAGGCCTTTTCCATTTCAAGTTGTACTAGCTCCCAACCGCCGCCACTGCATACGAGTCGCGGGGCGCCAAGGCCTAAGGCTTGGGCCAATTGCCATTGTCGTAATACTGCACCCGCTTGGGCACTAGCAATTCCTGTGCTGATGGCCGCGCGTGTATTGCTAGGGAAGTCCTGTAGCTGCCCTAGCCCTTGACCTAATTTGGCCGTGTTAAGGGCTAATGAGTCCGACATGAGCTGAGGGCCCGGTAAAATTAGCCCGCCTGAAAAGAGGGCTTTGTCATGGGCTTGGGTTGTTTTTTTGGGTAAGACCGTATCTACCGTGGTGGCAGTGCCAAAACTGGCATGAATAATGGGTGTTTGGGTTGACTGATGTTGAGCCAATACCCCAATTAGGGCTAGCCAACGATCTGCCCCCAGTTGGTCGGGTTGATCATACCCGTTGTAGACGAGCGGGCAAGCGTGGCTAGAGTGGATCCACCGAGCGGGGCAGTGTAGGGATTCCAATAAATGGGATACCTGCTGCTCTACCTCAAGGGCGGCGACCGAGACGATCAAAGCGCGGCTAGGGTTGAGGTTTTGTTGTTGTAGCCAAGGTAGCACCAAGGGCAGCTCAGCAGG
This sequence comes from uncultured Paenalcaligenes sp., assembly GCA_947632305.1. GTDB lineage: Bacteria > Pseudomonadota > Gammaproteobacteria > Burkholderiales > Burkholderiaceae_B > Paenalcaligenes. Next base: position 986 of record CANROS010000032.1, read on the forward strand.
AGTCAAGGCCAGAGTTTGCTCTGGGTTTCGGGCCCCCGTGGCGGTGGCATAGCCCAGTTTGATACGGGTGTTTCCTATGTCGATGAGTAAATTCATGGCGTAGACGTAGAGATAGAAGGGCGTACCGAGACTTCGCCCACTGAGATGGCTTGAGTTTGACCGGCGTTGCGCACGAGTAATTGCCCGTGCTCATTGATGCCTGCCCCCAGCCCTGAGTGCAGGACTTGGCCATTTTCAACGATGTTCAAAGGGCAGTCGAGCAGACCATCGACTTGTTTGTAGCGTTTGGGCAGATCTTGAAAGCCAAAGGCGGTGACATCATTCAAGGTTTGATACCAGCTTTTAGCAATTTGAGCCGCAAGCTCGGCGGCGCTGATGTGTTTTAACGTGGGGGACTCTGTGACGACTTCGGCCCAGTCAGCTACCTGACGGTTGAGGGCATGACTGAGGGCACGGGCATCATTTAAGTTCAGCCCGATTCCAATAATGATCACATGGTGGTCGGCGCTTAGGGGGGAGGTGCTGGCTCGGGTCACCTCTGTCAAAATGCCCGCTAGTTTGCCGCCTTGCCACAAGATGTCATTGGGCCATTTCATAGTGAGTTTTTGGTGGTGCTGGATGGGCAGTAAAGAGCGCAAAGCCTCTGTGGCTGCGACTCCAGCCAAAGGCGAAAGCGTGGCCAGCTGACGTGCCGGTAGAAAAATATCAAAAGCACAGGAAAACATGAGGTGACCACCGCGACGGTTTTCCCAAGTACGCCCGGCTCGGCCTCGTCCACGGTCTTGCAGGTGGGCTCCTAAAAGCCAGGGACGTATTAAACGCCCTGAGCCGGTTCGAGCCAGTTCCATCAGGTCAGCATTGGTGGAATCGGTGCGATCTACCCAACGAATGGTTGGGAAAAAAGGTAGCATGGACTTTAGGTGTTGTGTGATGATGTGAGGATCATCTAAGCCTAAGGCTGCCGGACAGGGTTGCGAGGGTAAACGTGGGTTCACAAGCACAATACGTAGTTTTAGTTAAAATAAAATAAATTACTCATATTATGGCATTTTAGACATGGAACGTATGCAAACTATTCAGTTCGAAGGCAAGGCTGGACGCATTGATTGTGCAATAGACTGGCCCGAAGAGACCCAAGCTATCCAAGGTTGGGCGTTGGTCTTACATCCTCATCCTTTGCATGGTGGTGCCCGTAATAACAAAGTGGTCACCACAATGAGCCGAGCTGCCACCACCCAAGGTTTAGTGGTGGTACGTCCTGACTTTAGAGGGGTGGGCGCCTCAGAGGGTAGCTTTGATAAGGGTCATGGTGAAACGCTGGATATGTACGAGTTGGTGCAGCAGTTTCAGGGCCAGTTTCCCGATGTGGCCCAAGGTCACTTTTTATTAGGTGGCTTTTCTTTTGGTACCTCGGTGGCAGCGCAGTTATATAGTTTATTAGCCCAAGCAGGCTTGCGTACGCCTCAGCATCTGGTGTTAGCGGGTTGCGCAGTAGAGCGTTTTCGCTTTGTGGAAACGTTGCAGGTGCCTAGCGATACGTATCTGGTGCATGGTGCCGAGGATGATGTGGTGCCGGTGGCCGAAGGGATGGATTTTGCCCAAGCGCATGATTTGGCTGTGACGGTTATTCCTCAAGCAGGCCATTTTTTCCATGGCAAATTAATTGTGTTGCGCGAACTGGTGGCGGCGCAGTGGCGATTAGGGACGCTTAAACCCAGAGCGTAGATTTTTGTTACAAATCGTAGCATGCAAATTGGTTGTTAGTGGATCTTAGCTTCTATTGGCATGTCTATAATGATAATTACTTTTTTGCCCCTTAATAATGAAGTTGAAATATGTTTAACTACGGTCGAATTTCTTTACGTCGCTGTGTAGCGGCGATAAGTCTAGCTTTTGTGCCCTTGTTGGTCAGTGCCCAAGAGCTTGTGACAAGCACTGAACCCATAATGGTCAGCGAGCTGTCTACCATACCTGCTCCTACGCTTGGTGCCAAAGCGTGGTTGAGCCTAGACGTGAATAGCGGTCAAATTATTGCGGCTCATAATGTGGATGAACGCATTGAGCCAGCCTCTTTAACCAAACTGATGACGGCTTATTTGGTGTTTCAGGCCTTAGAGGCGGGACGCTTAAGTTTGGATCAAGACGTTTTGGTTTCTGAAAAAGCCTGGCGTACCGAAGGGTCACGCATGTTTTTGAACCCGAATACGCAGGTCACCGTTCATGAACTGCTACAGGGCTTAATTGTGCAGTCGGGCAATGACGCGACGGTGGTCTTGGCTGAAAGTGTGTCGGGTAGCGAAGAAGCCTTTGCCGCGCTGATGAATGAAGAGGCCAAACGTCAAGGTTTAACCAACACTCATTTTGAAAATGGCAGCGGTTTACCGCATCCTGACCACTTAACCTCGGTGCGGGATTTGGCCACCTTGGCGAAAAATCTAGTCTCTGATTTTCCCCAGTATGTGCATTACTACAGCCAAAAAGAATACCTTTACAACAAAATTAACCAACCGAACCGTAACCGTCTTTTATGGTTAGACACCACGGTAGATGGTTTGAAAACAGGTCATACCAAATCAGCCGGTTATGGCTTGATTACCACCGCTTTGCGTGATGGTCGTCGTGTATTAACCGTAGTAACAGGTACGGCTAGCGATGCCGCTCGTACAGAAGACAGCTTAAAACTCTTGAACTGGAGCTACCAAAACTTTGACACAGTCGAGTTGTACAAACCCGCTGAGCCTATTGTGACGGCGCGTATCTGGGAAGGGGAAAGTGAAAACGTGGGCTTAGGTATCAAAGACTCTGTGTGGGTGACGGTGCCTCGTGGGCGTGCGAATGACATTACGCCTGTGGCGCATTACACCCAGCCGTTGATGGCTCCTGTAGCCCAAGATCAACAAGTGGGTACAGTGACGTTCAGTCTGGAAGACTATACGTTGGCCGATGTGCCTTTGTTGGCGCTAGAAAACGTACCCCAAGCCGGTTTTGTTGGGCGCATGGTAGACAAAGTACGTATGTTGTTTAACTAAAAATAGTGGTCTTTATTTTTTATTCATTCTTGTTGTAAACGAGGCAAACATGATTCCAAACGTAGACCCTGATACCATCGTTTATTTAAACGGTGACTATGTCCGTATAGCGGATGCAAAAATTTCAGTCTTGGACCGCGGCTTTATTTTTGGTGATGGCATTTACGATGTCGTGCCAGCGTATCAAGGCAAACCGTTTCGTATGGACGATCACTTAGCCCGTTTAGAGCGTAGCTTAAAAATGATTCAGCTCGAAACGTCTTTGACTCGCCAAGACTGGGAAAAATTGGTTTTGGATATGTTGGCCAGAGTCGGACGGGGGCGCGATTGTATTGTGTATCTTCATGTCACCCGAGGCGTAGCCAAGCGTGATCATCCGTTCCCCGAACACAGTACACCCACTATTTTTTGTATGGTCAGCCCCTTTGAGCGTCCGGTAGAGACCCGTGAAACGGGGCTAACGGCCATCGGTGTCAAAGACCTACGTTGGTTGATGTGTCATATCAAGTCCACCTCGTTGTTGGGCAATGTCTTAGCACGTCAACAAGCAGTAGAGGCGGGGGTGGATGATGTGATTCAGTTCCGTGATGGGTATTTAACCGAAGGCTCGGCGGCCAATATTTGGGTGGTTAAAAATGGGGTGCTGTTAGCGCCGCCACGCAATCATCTGATCCTTGAAGGCATTCGGTATCGCTTGCTGGAAGAGCTGGCCGCAGAGGCCGATATTCCTTTCGAGGCGCGTCCTATTACCGAGGCCGAAGTCGAAACCGCTGATGAGTTATTAATCAGTTCCGCCACCAAAGAGGTGCTGCCCATTGTGCAATACAATGGCAAAGCAGTAGGGGATGGCAAGCCAGGCCCTATTTACCAAGCCCTGCATGCGGGTTACGATAAACGTATCGCTCAACTAGAAGGATAATGGCATGGAAATCAAACCCGAAGATTCCCTAATTGAATACCCTTGTGTGTTTCCTATTAAAGTCATGGGAAAAGCCGTCCCTGAGTTTGAAGAAACCTTAATCGAATTGGTCTTAGAACACGACCCTCAGTACGATAGTTCTACCCTAGAGTCCCGCCCCAGTGGCAAAGGCAATTACACAGGGTTAACTTTTCAGATCAATGCGGTGTCACGCGAGCAGTTGGATGCGTTGTATCAAGCGTTACATGGTCATCCGCTTGTTTCTATAGTGCTTTAATTGTAGGTGGTTGATGAGTATGCAGTTGCGGTGGTTAAGTGGTCAGCCCGATTACGCGCTGATTTGGCAGGCCATGCAGGATTACACCAATACACGGCAGGCAGATAGCCCAGACGAAATTTGGTTTTTGGAGCACCCAGCGGTTTACACGCTAGGGCAAGCCGGCAAGGCCGAGCATATTCTCAACCCTAAAGCCATCCCTATCGTTAAAACAGATCGTGGTGGGCAGGTGACCTACCACGGTCCAGGTCAACTTATCGCTTATTGCCTGATTGATTTACGTCGTCAAGGTCTGTATGTGCGCGAATATGTCACCAAACTAGAAGCCGCTATTATTCAAACATTGGCACATTTTGGCCTCGAAGGGTTGCGTAAAGATGACGCACCTGGTGTGTATGTACGAGGCGCTGCTGTATTGAATACCCATTATGGGCCCGATGAATTAGTCAAGATAGCCGCCTTGGGTGTTAAAATACGTAATGGTCGCAGCTATCATGGTTTGTCTTTAAACGTCGACATGGATTTACGTCCTTTTGATGGCATTAACCCGTGTGGGTATGCTGGCTTAGGCACCACTGATATGCGGTCGTGTGGCCAGATCCTGAGTCTGGATCAGGTAGGTCAGGTCTTGTCTTTTCAGCTAAAAAATCAATTTAGCTCTACAACTGAAACAGCTTATGAATAACGTGAATACTCCCAAACCTACAGTGCGTCCTCGTGATTACGACCCGACGCGTAAGCAGAAAGCGGAAGACAAAACCTCGCGCTTACCTATCAAGATCGTTCAAGCCGAGCGCCTTAAAAAACCAGATTGGATCCGGGTGAAAGCCGCGGCGCCTAGTTCACGTTTTTACGATATTAAAACCATTTTGCGTGAACGCAATTTATTCACGGTGTGCGAAGAAGCTTCTTGCCCCAATATAGGCGAGTGTTTTGGTAAAGGCACCGCCACCTTCATGATCATGGGCGACAAGTGTACCCGTCGCTGCCCGTTCTGTGATGTGGGACATGGCCGTCCCGACCCCTTAGACACCGAAGAGCCCATCAATTTAGCCAAGGCCATTGGTGCTATGCGCCTGTCTTATGTGGTGGTGACTTCTGTAGACCGTGACGATTTACGAGATGGGGGCGCTGCTCACTTTGTCGAGTGTATTGAAAAAGTCCGCGAGCACTCTCCACAAACCACCATAGAAGTCTTGGTGCCAGACTTCCGAGGGCGTTTAGATCGTGCGCTTGATGTTTTCGAACAAAGCCCACCCGATGTCATGAATCACAACCTAGAAACCGTGCCCCGTCTTTACAAACAGGCTCGTCCAGGTGCAGATTATGAACATTCTTTAAAGCTGTTATCCCAGTTTAAAGAGCGCTGCCCAGATGTCCCTACCAAGTCCGGTTTGATGGTGGGCTTGGGTGAAACCAACGAGGAAATCCTCGAAGTCATGCGTGATTTACGCGCCCATAATGTCGATATGCTAACCATTGGGCAGTATTTGCAGCCTTCCGAGCACCATTTGCCGGTCTTGCGTTACGTGACCCCAGATGAGTTCAAGGAACTCGAAGAAAAAGCCTACGAGATGGGCTTTACCCATGCTGCGATTGGTGCCATGGTGCGTTCGTCTTACCATGCCGACCAACAAGCCGAAGCCGCTGGCGTCGCTTAAATCAGTAGCAGCCAGTTATAAAAGCTGATCGGGGCCATGGGCCCCTACAGGTGTCTGGGCTCTCTATCTTTCAATGAGGGTGGGGATATTCTTGGGTGAGTGGTTCAGCGTGCAGCGAGTGAAACGAGCGGGCACTGCCTAGCGAACCCAACAATACCGCAGACCTCAAAAGACAGAAGCAGGCCCGCACGAATCGGGGCCGTGGAGCCTTCCTATCCTGCCAGAATCGGAGCCTTTTTACGGGTTAGAGATCCACTCTATGGGTTTTTGGCCGTGTGCACTAAGCCATTCGTTGCATTGACGAAAGTGACCGTTACCTATAAAAGGGGTGGGCTTGCGCTTGGCCGCTAAGGGCGAAGGATGATTCGAGCGTAGGATTTCTACAGGCCCGGTTTTATGGCTTTCGATGAGTTCTGCTTTGGCTTGGGCGTGATTGCCCCACAGCATAAAGACCTTAGGGGTGTTTAATTCCAAGAGGTGCTGCAAAATACCATCGCTAATGGATTCCCAGCCTTTGTTGGCATGTGAGGCGGCTTTGCCGTCTTCTACGGTCAATGAGGCATTTAATAAAAGCACACCCTGTTTTACCCAAGGTGTTAGGTCGTGCTGGGGGGGGTGATTGGCGTATTCGGGGTATTCGAGGTGCAGTTCCTCGTAGATGTTGCGTAGGCTTGGGGGGCAAGGCACATAGTCGGGCACGGAAAATGCCAGACCTTGGGCTTGGCCGGGCCCATGGTAAGGGTCTTGGCCTAGGATGACGACTTTGATGTCAGTGGGCTGACACAAGGTCAAAGCATAAAAGGGATTAGAGGGGTAGATCACGGCCCCTGCAGAGAGGCGTTGTTTTAGCCAGTAATCGAGCAGCTGTAGTTTTGTGTAGAGTGGTTCTTGGTGAAGTACATGCTGCCATTCCGGAGACAATGCCGCAACCAAAGGCTGGAGAGAGCCGGTTAATTGATTAAGCGTTTCTGGCTGATCTAACAGCCCTAGTTGTTGCATTTGCATAAAGGCTAAGAGTCTTTAGTTAAAAAACAGTTGCTCTAACGCTACCCCAGGGTCTGGTTGACGCATAAAAGCTTCACCGACTAAAAATGCGTTTACCTGATGGCCGCGCATGGTTTTCACATCATCAGTACTAAGAATACCACTTTCTGTGATGATGAGCTTGTCTTCAGGAACCAGAGGCAATAAATCAATGGTGTTTTGCAAGCTGGTTTCAAAGGTGCGCAAGTTGCGGTTATTAATACCGAGCAAGGGGCTTTTGAGCTGTAATGCGGTGTCTAGCTCGTCTTTGTCATGCACTTCAACTAAGACATCCATACCTAATTCATGCGCTAAGTTTTCTAGCTCAAGCAACTGGTTTAGACCGAGTGCAGCCACAATTAATAAGATGCAATCGGCACCAATGGCGCGGGCATGAATGACTTGGTAGGGGTCAATCATGAAATCTTTGCGCAGCACAGGCAAAGCGCATGCTGCACGCGCTTGACGCAAGTAATCGTAAGAGCCTTGAAAATACTGCATATCGGTTAATACCGATAAACACGCGGCACCGTGGGCTGCGTACGACGTGGCAATGTCAGCCGGATTGAAGTTGTCACGGATGATGCCTTTGGATGGCGAGGCTTTTTTGACCTCGGCGATCACAGCGGGTAGGCCTTGGTTGATTTTGTCGTTTAGGGCTCGGGCAAAACCACGCACATCTTTGCGACTTTTGGCTTCGCGCAGTAAATCGCCTTCGCTGCGTAGTTGTCTAGCCGCCGCGACTTCTTCTTTTTTTGTTTGTAGAATTTTAGCGAGGATATCGTTCATGCTTATAGTTTCCGAGTGTACGTACAAAATTCATCAAGTTTAGCGCGTGCTGCACCAGAAGCAATGGTCTCAAAAGCGATTTTCAAACCATTTTCAATAGAGTCGGTGCCGTTGCCTGCATAAATAGCTAAACCTGCGTTAAAAGCGACAATGTCACGAGCGGTGCCTTTGACATTGGCTAGGGCTTCTTTGATCATGACGGCTGACTCTTCTTTGGAGTCAACGCGTATAGAGCGGTTGGAGCTCATGGTGATGCCAAAGTCTTCTGGGTGGATTTCATATTCAGACACGCGGTCGTTTTTAAGTTCGCCCACTAAGGTGCCCGCGCCAGTGGAGGCCTCATCCATGCCATCCTTGCCGTGTACAATTAAAACATGTTTTGCACCAAGGCGCTGCATAGCCCGGACCTGAATGCCCACTAGGTCAGCATGAAACACGCCCATCAACTGATTTGCTGCTCCGGCGGGGTTGGTTAAGGGCCCTAGTATATTAAATAGTGTGCGTACGCCCAACTCTTTGCGGACTGCGGCGATGTTTTTCATGGCGCTGTGATGCGCGGGTGCAAACATAAAACCTATATTAATGTCTTCAATGCTTTGGGCGACTTGTTCGGGGTGTAAATCGAGATTAGCGCCCAAGGCTTCTAGCACGTCCGCACTGCCGGATGAGGACGAGGCGCTACGGCCGCCATGTTTTGCGACTTTAACGCCTGCTGCCGCGACCACAAACATGGCCGCTGTGGAAATATTAAAGGTGTTGCTGCCATCACCGCCTGTGCCGCACATATCCAACAGGTTTTCGGGGTTATGCGCTATAACGGGTGTAGCAAACTCTCGCATGACTTCGGCAGCAGCGGCAATTTCCCCGATGGTTTCTTTTTTGACACGTAAGCCCATCAACAGAGCGCTGGCCATAACGGGAGACATTTCACCGCGCATTAACATGCGCATTAAGTGCAGCATTTCATCATGGAAAATTTCACGGTGCTCAATGCAGCGCACTAAGGCTTCGGTTGGGGTAATGGTCATACGTTCTTTCATCATCGTTGTCTCTTAAGCTTGTAAAAAATTCTGTAGTAGCTGGTGGCCATGTTCGCTAAGGATGGATTCAGGATGGAACTGTACCGCACTAATGGGTAGGGTTTTATGACGTAGCCCCATAATCTCACCGTCTTCGGTTTGAGCGGTAATGGCTAAGCAGTCGGGCAAACTGTGGTCTGCGACGGCGAGTGAGTGGTAGCGTGTGACGGTCATGGGGCTGGGCAAATCCTTGAATACATCGGAGCCATCATGACGTATAGGGGACACCTTGCCGTGCATAATTTCTTTAGCATGGACGACCTGACCCCCAAAGGCTTGAGCGATAGCTTGGTGGCCTAGGCACACACCTAACAACGGCACTTTGCCAGCAAAGTGGCGGATGACGTCTAGACTAATGCCGGCATTGTCTGGGTTGCTGGGGCCGGGAGAGATGCAAATGTAGTCTGGGTTGAGGGCTTCGATCTCTTCTATGGTGCACTGATCATTGCGGCGTACTTCTACCGTAACACCTAGTTCTTGGAAATATTGCACTAGGTTATAAGTAAACGAATCGTAGTTGTCGAGCATAAATAACATGATGAATCCTTTGAGCTGAAGCAAAAACAGCAAGCAATTAAATGGGGTCGTCTAAGCCAAACTGAACTTGTTCAGCGGCACGTAACATAGCGCGTGCTTTGGCTTCGGTTTCTTGCCATTCCAGCTCCGGAACGGAGTCCGCCACAATGCCAGCGGCGGCTTGCACAAAGAGTTGGCCGTCTTGAATCACACCAGTACGAATTGCGATGGCTACGTCCATTTCTCCGCTGTAGCTCAAGTAACCTGCAGCACCACCGTAAATGCCACGGCGTACGGGTTCTAGTTCATCAATGATTTCCATGGCGCGTACTTTGGGTGCACCGGTTAAGGTGCCCGCAGGGAAACTGGCCTTAAGTACATCCATGCTGCTGAGCTGATCTTGGAGCTCACCGCGTACATTAGAAACCAAGTGCTGCACGTGCGAATACCGTTCAATGCTCATGGTGTCAGTGACTTCTACGGTGCCGGCTTTGGTGATGCGGCCTAAGTCATTGCGAGCTAGGTCAATCAACATAACGTGCTCAGCGCATTCTTTAGGATCGGCTTGGAGTTCGGCAGCTAGTTGGGCGTCTTCTTCTGGGGTAGCACCACGGCGACGGGTGCCGGCTAGAGGGCGAATGGTGACAAATTGCTTTTCTTCTTCTTTGACCACTTGTTTTTCTTGGCGCACCAGAATCTCAGGTGAAGAGCCCACCACTTGGAAGCTATCAAAGTTCCAGTAGTACATGTAAGGAGAGGGATTAAGAGAGCGCAGCGCACGATATAAAGACAGAGGGGAGTCACGGAAAGGCTTGGTGATGACTTGGCCCACTTGGACTTGCATGACTTCGCCATCGGCAATGTATTGCTTGGCTTTAGCCACGGCGGCTAAGTAGTCGGCTTTGGCAAAGGTGCGTTCTTCAGAGGTTTCCATGCTGGCATAGGCATAGGGAATGGTTACTGGGTGACGTAGTTTTTCACGCAGCTCTCGTAGACGACGTCTTGCTTTGGTGAAGCTTTCTGCTGTGTTTGGATCGGCATAAACGATTAGGTAGGTGCGGCCCGCTAAATTGTCTACGATGACTAGCTCATCAATATGGAGCAGCATTAAGTCAGGCGTACCCTTTTGGCCAGCGGGAAAAGGTTTGACCACAGGACCTAGGCTGGGTTCTATATGGCGCACAGTATCGTAGCCAAAATAGCCCGCTAAGCCGCCGCAAAACCGTGGCATACCTGGACGCAGCGCGACCTGAAAGCGTTTCTGATAGGCCTCTACAAAATCAAGTGGATTCCCTTCGTAGCTTTCAATGACTTGGCCTTCGTGGACTAGCTCGGTGGTGGTACCGGTAGCGCGGATAATGGTTCTGGCCGGTAAGCCAATAAAGGAATAGCGCCCGAATTGCTCGCCGCCAATCACCGATTCCATGAGGCAACTATTGGCGCCATGCTCACTGCTGGTGTGAGCTAATTTGAGGTAAATAGAAAGGGGAGTATCTAAATCGGCATACGTTTCTACAATTAACGGTATGCGATTAAATCCTTGAGCAGCAAGAGCTTTAAATTCAATTTCAGTCATGGTCAGGCCTTTGAGTCAATAAAGCGATCCAAGAGCCGGACTAACAGAATAAAAAAAGCCCGGCTCTGTGAAGAGTTCCGGGCTTTTAGTGCGCGTCGTGTAAAGTCAGTGAAAAGATACAGTTACACGGCGGCCTTAAGCAAATGACCCGGAACCCGAACGCCACCAGCGCCAATAGGCGCCATAGGTAGAGTAAGAGTTACGGTTCGTTTGCATGAATTCGGTCTATAAATGAGTCATTTTAGGCTGGGCTGCCCAGTGAGCAGCAGCCACAATACTGGAAACTATACCATCACAATCTAAATCTTGCACATCTTTTCCTTCGTTGTAGCCATAGGGCACGATCAGTACATCAATTCCCGCCGCTAGCGCGGCCACACTGTCATTGCTGGAGTCACCAATCACTAGAGCGGCGCTGGGATCAACCCCTAAGAGAGAACAAGCATGTAAAAAGGGCAAGGGATGGGGTTTTTTTTCTGGGCAGGTGTCACCGCCCACTACTACCTCAAAGAAGTGGTCAAGCTGCATGAGCTGTAATAAATCGGGAACATACTGTATGGGTTTGTTAGTGACTAAAGCCAGTTGGCAGCCAGCTTGTTGAAAGAGCTTTAGCCCGTCGATGACGCCAGGAAAAACACGAGCCACACTGGCTTTGGTTTGGGCGCTGTAATGGTGAGCAAAAGACTGTTTGGCTCGAAGCAGCAGCTCTGGGTCTGTGTGGTTGCTTTCAGTGACGTGTTGCAGGCTAAGCCAAATTAAATGGTCTGTGCCTTGTCCCACAAAAGTGCTGATAAGGGTTTCGCTTAGCGCTGTAAAGCCTAAGTCCGCCAGCATGGCATTGGTGCCATTGGCGATATCAGGGATGGAATCCACCAAGGTGCCGTCTAGATCAAATAGAACTGCTTTATAGCGCATAACAAGAGCTCCGACTAACAAAAGTGATCTTTAGTTTAACGTGAGATCCTTTTTTAAGGGAATCGTGCTAAGAATGCCCTTTTTAAATGCTTTTGTGGTCAAACTTGTGTAAATTGTCAGGGTCACCGAAAAAGTGATTGATTGATTCTAATTTTATACAAATTGTAACTGATTAAACTGAGTGATTTAAATCTACAGAATGATGAAGGCTGCTTTTGAAGAAGTATTGCGTTGCCAACAGTTAACTCCTTTATTTCAACCCATTGTTGATATTCAGAATAAGTGCGTAATCGGGTACGAGGCTTTGATTCGTGGGCCTCAGAACAGTCATCTCTATACACCTTATGTGTTATTTAAAATTGCGCGGGAGCTGAAGCGTGAACGTGAGTTAGAGCAGTTATGTTGTAGATTACAACTAGCGGAGTTCAGTCGATTGGGCTTAGAGGGCTGGTTGTTTTTGAATCTTAGCCCACAGCTGTTTATTGACCTGTCGCGGCTTGATGATAGCGACAAGCCGTGGTGTTTTCCTGCTTTGGCGCCGTCACAGCCGCAAGTGGTCATCGAGCTTAGTGAACAAGAGTTAAGCCAAGACTATGAGCAGCTGCGTATTGCTGCGGAGCGCTGTAGACGGCAAAACGTGCGCTTTGCGATAGATGATTTAGGTGAAGGGTATGCGTCATTACGGCTGTGGTCTGAGCTGCAGCCGGAGTACGTTAAATTGGACCGTTATTTTACGCAGCACTTGCACCGCCACCCATTTAAACAAGCCTTATTACAGGCGGTTAGTCAGGTAGCACTTAAGAATGGAACCTCAGTCATAGCAGAGGGGGTAGAGCAAAAAGTGCAATTAGAGGTGCTGCAAAAGCTCGGGGTAAGCCATGCCCAAGGCTATTATTTTGGGCATCCTTTGGCTAATCCTGAGCGTAATGTTGACCATTGCTGGTAATTAAGCAGACAGGCTATCGGCTGCTGCAATCTCTGCGCGCATGGTTTGAATTTCCTGAGCGTAATTGTCTTTGCTGAAAATAGCAGAGCCAGCTACAAAAGCATCTGCGCCTGCGGCCCGGATGACTTGAATGTTTTGTGCTGTGACACCGCCATCTACTTGAAGGTGTACAGGCTGGCCACCGGCATCGACCCAGCGATCAATACGGGTACGAGCATGGCGGATTTTGTCTAAGGTTCCAGGGATAAATTTCTGGCCCCCAAAGCCGGGGTTGACCGACATGAGTAGCACCAAATCAATTTTATCCATGACGTAGTCTAGATAGCTAAGCGGCGTGCCTGGGTTAAAAACTAGGCCAGCTTTGCAGCCGTGCTCTTTGATAAGCGCTAAGGTACGGTCAATATGGCGCGAGGCCTCGGGGTGGAAGCTGATGAAATTGGCGCCGGCTTTAGCAAAAGGCTCGATGAGGCTGTCGACGGGCTCTACCATGAGATGGACGTCGATGGGGGCCTGAGTATGAGGACGTAGGGCGGCACAGACCATGGGGCCAAAGCTAAGGTTTGGCACGTAATGGTTGTCCATTACATCAAAATGGATCCAGTCGGCACCTGCGGTAATGACGTCGCGGACCTCTTCGCCTAGACGCGCAAAGTCAGCGGCAAGAATACTGGGAGCAATGATGGCAGGTTGTTTGTGAGACATAGCAATATGAGCAAATAATGAGGGTTACAATGCGCACAACAAGTGAGTAATTGTCTTTGCTGTGGTGTAATACATCATGGCATTGTAAACAGCTATTAGATCTGGAGCGAACTTATTTCTATGCAGTCAAACGACATGGTGGTGGTTGTTACACCCAGTTACCTTCCCGAACAGTCTGAACCGAATCAGCAGCAATATTTATTCTCTTACCGAGTGCAAATACGCAATAATAGTGCTCAAGCAGCGCAACTCATTAGCCGTCATTGGGTGATCACTGATGCTGAGCAAAACGTCCAAGAGGTCAGAGGGCTAGGCGTCATAGGTAAACAACCTTTGATTGCGCCAGGCGAGGTGTTTGAATACAGCAGTGGTTGTCCGCTGGCGACGCCGTTTGGCACCATGAAAGGCTCTTTTCATTTTGTAGGTGAAAACGGGGTGCCTTTTGATGTGAGCATTGATGAGTTCGTTTTAGCTATACCGCGAACCTTACACTAACTTGAGGGTAGTGATGATTGCAGCATTCCGATACTTGGGGCTGGGCGTGGTGACTATTTTAGTCGCGGCCTGCTCTACGCCAGGACTAGATACCTCTACTCCGTTGCCAGGGGACGTTACCGCCCCCACAAAAGAGGACATTAGCTTAAAACCGTTACAGGTTCCTAGCCTAAATCAATTACCCGAAACGCCAGTACGTCCTTTAGCTGGTAAATACCAAGCGGTGCAGTGGGGCGCGCTTCCTGATTGGAAAAATGATGATTTAGAGCATGTTTGGAAAGGCTTTATTAATAACTGCAAGGGCTTGATGCGTCCGGTTAGTGGGTCTTTGGTAATGCCTGCTCGTGCCGCGCCTCGTGCTTGGCAGCCTGTTTGTCAAGCCGCTCAAAATAGTGCTTTGGGGGCTGACAGCACGGATACTGCTGCCATTCGGCAGTTTTTAGAAACTCATTTGCAGCCTTGGCGTGTCTTAGATGACCAAGGCAAGCTCGCCAAAAATACCGTGACTGGTTATTACGAGCCTTTGTTACAAGCTTCCAAGCGTCAGCACGGTGTGTATCAATGGCCCTTGTATGCGGTGCCCAATGATTTGCTCACTATTGATTTAGGTGGGCTATATCCAGAACTCGCTGGCAAGCGCATACGTGGCAAACTCACTCCTGATAATCGCGTGGTACCTTACGACACACGGGCTGACATTAGCAGCAACCCACAGCGTCAACCCAAGGTCTTGGTTTGGGCTGCAGATCCGGTGGAGGCTTTTTTCTTACAAATCCAAGGCTCGGGCCGTGCTGTCTTAGACAATGGTAAAGCCGTGCGTTTGGCGTATGGCGATCATAATGGTCATCCGTATAGCTCCATTGGTAAATGGTTAGCCGATCAAGGCGAATTACCTTTGGCGCAGACCTCTATGCAAAATATTAAACAATGGGCTCAAGAACACCCCCATAGGGTGCATGAGATGCTCAATGTGAATAAGGCCATGGTGTTCTTTAACGAAGAGGTCATTACGGACCCATTACTTGGCCCTAAAGGGGCGTATGGCATTCCCCTGATTGCCGAGCGTGCGGTAGCGATTGATCCGACTTTTGTGCCCTTGGGGGCGCCGGTGTATCTTGCTACGACCTATCCTGCCACCAACACCCCTTTGCGCAAGCTAGTCTTTGCTCAAGACACAGGGGCTGCGATCAAAGGGGCGGGGCGTACTGATTTTTATTGGGGTACTGGCGAGCAGGCTGGGGCGCAAGCGGGACGCATGAAACAAACCGGAGAAATGTGGGTGCTTTGGCCTAAAGCGGCTGGTGCTCCAACAGCGCGATGAAAACACAACACTCTATTATTGTGTGTGGCGGGGGGCTAGCTGGCATGGCTGCCGCCCTGGGCTTGAAAAAAGCAGGCTTTGAGGTAGAAATACTGGCACCTGCTTATAAAGCCATGGACTTAGCTGCCCAGCAGTACCACCCGCGCGTTTATGCCTTATCTATATCTAGTCAGCAGTTTCTAGAGCGCCTCGGTGTTTGGGCTTTGATGCGCCCTGAGCGCATCACCCCAGTGACGGGCATGGAGCTTTACGGTGATGGCGATGGATTTGTGCAGTTAGATGCGTGGCAAAATGCGCAGTCCACCTTAACGTGGATTGTGGAGTCGGGCGAAATGGAAAGGGCCTTATATCAGGCTCTGCAGGTTTTTAGTGTGCCTTGGCAGCAGGACCTATTTGCGGACTTAACAGCCACGGGGGTTAAAACTCAAAGTGGCCAAGAGTTAACCGCGGATTTAGTGGTGGGAGCCGATGGTGCTCGTTCGTTGGTTCGCACTAAAGCCCATATTACACATCATCAAAAAGCCTACCATCACGATGGCGTAGTGGCGCATTTAAATGCCGAGCTACCGCATCAAAATATGGCGTACCAGTGGTTTACGGGCGATTCTGTTTTGGCTCTTTTACCGTTGCCTGATACCGATCAGGGCCCGCAGGTTTCTATGGTGTGGTCCGTCCAAGAACAACAAGCCCGCGCTTTTATGGCGATGGAAGCGGCCGCTCAGCAGCAGCATTTGCAGCAATTATTAGGGGCTTTAACCCAAAAGCGTCTAGGGCAGTTGCAGTTACGTAGTCAAGCTTTTGCGTTTCCTTTAACCTTAGAGCGTAGTGAGATGATCGCACCGCGGGTGGCCTTAGTCGGAGACGCTGCGCATCGAGTGCATCCTTTGGCAGGGCAGGGGCTAAATTTAGGCTTGGGCGACATAGAGGAACTAATACGAGTTCTACAAGACAAACCCAGTTATCAATCGGTGGGCGAGCTGCGTGTCTTAGAGCGTTATCGCCGTGCGCGTTTAGAGCCTGTGCTAGCCATGCGTCTAGTCACAGATAGCTTGCATCAGCTGTTTACGACTCATGCGGCACCCATTGCTTTAGCGCGTAATTTAGGCATGAAACTGGTAGATAAATTACCCTTTGTGAAGCGTCAGTTGATCAATGGGGCGGCAGGTAAAATTGGATTTTAAGTTTGATCATCTAGCGTCAATTCAGGAGAAAGCATGAAATTGCGCGTTGCAGCCAGTGTGGCTGCTTTGACATTGATGTGTACTAGCTGGACCATCGCAGCGGAAACGCCAAGCGCTGTGTCTGAACAGGTGCTAAGCCAGGCCAAGCAGCGCTTTGAAACACAATTCGAGGGCATTGTTGTAGATGAGGTCTCGGCAACGCCTTTTGATGGTTTACTAGAGCTACGTTTAGGCCAAGATGTGCTGTATACTAATCCCAATGTGGATTTTGTGTTACAAGGCGCTTTGATAGATGTAGCCAGCCGTACTGATTTAACTGCTCAGCGTCTAGAGCAGTTAAATCGTGTGGATTTTGCAAGTTTGCCTCTTGATAAAGCCATTAAGCTGGTTAAAGGCGATGGGTCGCGTCAATTAGTCGTTTTTGAGGACCCCAATTGTATTTATTGCAAACGCCTGCACCAAAGTTTGGCCGATATTGATAACGTCACGGTGTATTCGTTGCTCTACCCTATTTTAACGCCAGACTCTGCCGTTAAGTCTGAGTCAGTGTGGTGTGCAGACGACCCCGCTGCCGTTTGGACTGCATGGATGACAGAAAATAAACAGCCTGCAGTCAAGACTTGCGAGACCCCTATTGACGACTTATTGCAACTAGGAAAGTCACTGGGTGTACAGGGCACACCGGCTATTTTCTTTGAAGATGGATCACGTGCTAATGGTTGGTTGCCAGCAGATCAACTAGAAGAACGATTGCAAAATGCAAGGCAAACTCAGGTGCCTTAAATGTATCCTAACAATGCTTGACTATTAAAATAGCTCTATCCCGCGGACAATAAGTACCATGGCTTGTATTTACCTGCAATGCTTCGTTTACGTACTTATTGTCTATGAAAAATGCTAAACAAACCCTCGTTTTGTTTCAAAGCAGCACGATAAAAAATAAAATTTGCGCAGAGATAACCGAATGTGAATCCATCACGTATCGGTCTGCTGAATCTATGATCCAGTTGCAGGACCTGATTGATCAAAATCAGGTCCCCTTGATTTTTGCTCAAGCCCCTCAACTTCCATTGGTGCTTACCGTGACTAAGCTTAGAGCTTTAGTGGGGTTAGGCAGCCTAATTGTGGTGACGGACACGGGCTCATCCACTCAGGTCAGCGAGACTTTGTCGGCAGGCGCAGATGTGGTGGTAGCCGGAGAAACCTTAACTCATACCGAACTGTTGGCATGGAGCTCAGCGCTATTGCGACGAACTGAAGCCTTTTTGCATAATCAGGCAAGCGGGCGCGACTCGGCAGAGGGGGCGCTGTTAGTCGGACCTGCAGGCGGTAGGACTGCCAGAGAACCCTTACCACCTTGGCGTTTGGTAGATGGAGGTTGGCGTTTATTAACTCCCTCAGGCGAAAGTTGTAACCTCACTTCAAGCGAGCGTTTTTTTCTAGAGAGCTTTGTGGGTCAAGTCGACAAACGCGTCAGTCGGGAAGAACTATTACAACAAAGTCCGAGTCTGAATCAAGACAGTCGAGCCATAGACTCATTGATTAGTCGCTTGCGACGTAAGGTCCAAGCAAAAAAACAGTATTTGCCCATTAAGGCGATACATGGCTGGGGCTATAGTTTCACTGAGCTCTTGTTAGGAGATGAGCTAGAAGCCGTAGACGCTGAAGCAGCCCACAAGATAGAGCCAGCCTTTATAGCAGAACTCAGCACTAGAGCGCAGTTTGAGCAGCAACTAGAGCAAGAGCGTTTTGAGTTTATGTTTCAGCCTCTATCAGATACCAGCAATCACAGAGTAGTAGGCGCTTTTGTAGTGTTGGTGTGGAAAGACCAACAGGGCCAACAGACGCGAGTTGAACACCTGGTGCCGCACTTAGCCTCTATCCATGTTTTGGATTCGTTGATTGACTGGTGCATTGTTAAACTCAACCACGAGTTAAAGGCGTGGGAGGAGCTATATGAGGCGTATATCCCTCTTTACGTGGGTATACCAGCAGAGCTGCTGATTCAGAAATACAGTCAAATCGATAAGTACGCCTCACCTAGTATTGCGAATAAACTGACGATTATTGTGCAAGGTTTGACGCATGCCGTTGATTTAGATAGCTTGCATGAGGTCATAACCAAGCTGAAAGCAAAAGGCATTGCAATTTGGGCTCGTTATGAAAATGCAGACTTGCTAAGCATTTTGCAATTGGATCTGGGGTTTGATGGTGTGAGCTTCTGGCGTTTAACGGATAACCTAATCCGAGGCGAGGGCAGCCAATGCTTAAGTCGAACGCTTGATTTTGTACAACAGAAGAATTGGCCTACGTTGGTGGTGGATGTGGATAACATTGAGCAGCGTCGTTTTACTGATTTTTTAGCCATACGCTATGTGACTGGCTCCATGATTGCCATGGAGCTGTCCCGAGATGGCCTGCTGTTGTCATGGGCGAGTCATCAAACCAAGACGCATTAATAGTCTAAGGTAGCCCCACCGTCTATACGTAAATCATGCATACAAATATGGGAAGCGGCATCACTTAACAAAAAGAGCACCCCTTGGGCAATTTCTGTAGGGGTTGCTATTTTTTGTAAGGGAATGCCTAGTCTGTAGTCTGAACCTGAGCCTTGAATCACAGTGTCTTTGCTGCTCCCTAGTTGCCACATAGCTTGTTGCATGGGTGTATCAGTGGAACCAGGAGAGACTATATTGACACGAATACCCGATGGAGCTAGCTCTAAGGCTAAGCAGCGGGAAAATTGAGTAGTGGCTGCTTTAGAGGCAGCATACGCACTCATATTGGTTCGCGGTGTAGTGGCTGCGTTGGAGCTAATAATAACAATGGCGCCTTGTTTTTTTTGACGCATCGCTGCCGCTATAGGCTGACAGAAGTTAAATACGCCTTGCGTGTTGATAGCAAAAGCGCGTTGCCATTCGGTGGGAGTCAACTCATGTACATAGCCCATTTGCAGTACTCCAGCAGCACAAACCAACTCATCAAAACTGACCTGTGCTAATACGGGCTGTAACCAGTGACTCACGGCATGAAAATCACTCACATCCAGATTCACTTGATGCAGTTGAGTGGGGTAACGCTCGTGCAGCGTATTTAACGGGCTGGTGTCTAGATCAACGGCCCAGACCTGATGGTTTTGTGCTAGCAGTGCTTCGCAGAGAGCGAGGCCTATGCCTCCTGCTGCCCCAGTAATAAGCGTGTTTTTTTGCATGAGTTGAACCTAAATTGAGTGTAGTAGGTCGTGAGTAGTAAGACTAAAACCACAGCGCTGGGAAACGTGCTGAATGGCCATTTGATGTTCAGCCGCACTAAAATCAGCCGTGGCATCAGTGACAAAAAAGGGTTGGATATCTCGCATAAAGGCATCCAGAGCGGTAGTCATGCAACCAATATGAGCATAAATGCCCGTGATAATAAGTTGATCCCGCTGTTGCGCTTTGAGCTGGTCTTCTAGGTCAGAGCGTATAAATGCGCTATAGCGCCATTTGGTTAAGATGTGATCCTCTGCAGCAGGACTTAGCTCAGTAATAATGGGCTGTTCAGTCTGGAAATGGGGCGCGGTGACACCGGCTCCCCAAAAATCATTTAACAAGGCTCGGTCCGCCGCGTCTTGAACTTTGGGTTGGGCGGTGTAATACACGGGGATGCCTGCCGCTTTGCAAGCCGCATAAATAGCACGTATGTTTTGGATCAGTTCAGGCACAGGCGCTTGCGACATGTCGTATTTTTTTAAAAAATAATATTGCATGTCGTGAATTAATAAGGCGGCTCGTTTGGGGTCTACGGCCCA
>CANROS010000033.1 GCA_947632305.1 uncultured Paenalcaligenes sp.
TACAAGAAAAACGGGGCTCCAATCAACGCGGTGACTACCCCTAAAGGCAGTTCCATATAAGCCACATTACGTGCCAAACTATCAGTCAAAACTAAAAAAATCGCCCCCATCAAGAGCGAGGTAGGTAATAAGCGTGCAAAATCAGGTCCGACCACTAAACGAGCCATATGGGGAATAATCAGTCCCACCCAACCGATAATGCCAGTAAAAGAGACTGCCGCCGCTGTCATCAAGGTGGCACACACAATTAAACCCAAACGTAAGCGCTGTGTATTCACTCCTAAGGTCTGCGCCTCAGGCTCACTCAAGCTCAATAAATTGATACGCCAACGTAATAAAAACAAAGGGAATAAGCCCAACATCATAAAAGGTAAGGCGTTGAAGAGCTCCTGATAGCTGACTAGGCTTAATCCCCCTAGTAACCAAAAGGTAATAGAGGGCAATTCCGTATAGGGATCTGCAAGTATTTTCAACAAAGAAATACCTGCCCCCAATAAAGTGCTAATTGCCACTCCTGCCAACACCAAGATCAACACTGGATCATAACGACGGCTGCTTAAGGAAATCACATACACGAAGCCTACCGCCATTAAACCACCCAAAAATGCCAATAGCTGGACTGCTGCCAAAGGCAAAGATAAGTACAGCCCTAACACAGCACCTAAACCGGCACCCGCTGATACCCCCAAGATATCGGGGGAAACCAATGGATTTCTGAACATGGCTTGATAAGTCGCCCCGGCAGCGGCTAAGGCAGCACCCACCATAATGGCGGCGACTAATCGAGGTAAGCGTAGATTCCACACCACCACATCTGCCGCCGTTTGCTCAGCCCCTTTGGTCCAGAGACTCTGTACCACTTCGTGGATAGACAAAGGAAATTTGCCTAGAGTGAGCCCCAACAAAGTCGCCCCCACCAAGAGCAAGGTGAGCCCCCCGTACCAGCGTAAAGAAACACGACTTTGCACTCTGACCTCTTAGAGGGCGAACTGCACAGGGTCAGCTAAAAGCGGCTTTAACTGCTCAGTCGTTGGGGCAAATTGATACAGCATCACAAATAAATGACGTAGTTTTTGTAACACCACGTCTTCGCTTTCCTGATGCGTTTTAGCAGACAACCACACCGCCCCAAGCAAACGATTAATGCTTAACGGATCCTCTAGCCAACCAAAAGGCACGGTGGGAACAAATAAAACCTGTTTATTACGTACTGCCTGAATCTGCTGCCACTGCGGGTCTTGGTATACCTGCTGGTAAAACGATGGGTTTTGGGTCAGGATCAACTCAGGATCCCAAGCCAGAACCTGCTCCAAAGAGACTTCCAGCTCATCGTTAGGCGCTTGCACTACATTCACGCCCCCTACTAAATGAATGAGCTCATTAACGCTAGATTGCTCTCCTAGGGTTTCTAACCCTGTCGCCGACCTAGCTACATAGACACGAGGTCCTGCCTGGGCTGCAGCCTGACGTTGCGCCGCCACCCCATCTAAGACCTCTTGAGCCGTTTGAGCTAACTGTTGACCATGACGATGCTGCCCTAAGACCGCCCCCATAATTTTCAGTTGTTCAGGCGCGTCTGCTAACCCCCCTTCAATCAACACATAGGGAATTTGGGTGATCTCAGAAAACTGCTTGGCCATAGCTAATTTTTGCGCATCAGCCTGACCTACCGCCACAATCACATCGGGCTTTAAAGTCATTATCTGCACTGGGTCTAAGTCGGGCCCTAACTCGGCAAGACGCCCCAGCACCGGCAGCCGCGCACTAGTGGCAGAAAGCCATTTTTTGCTGGACTCAGACAAGGCCACGGGCCACCCCATTAGCTGAGCTGGCGCCAAACTGTTCAATAGCACCGCTGCGGCAGGCCCTGCTGCAAACACCCGTTTCACCTCTACCGGCTCAGGAAGTTGGCCAAACACATGAAATAAAGGGGAACGCACATCAGGCTGCGTCAAGGCTTGGGTAAAACCTACAGAAGGCAACAGCCCCCCTGTTAGTAGCATTGAGCAACCTACTGCTTTGAGTAAAGCACGACGATTCATAATAAACCTTTATTAAATACACTGAGGGTTAGTTGGTATAGAGATAATTTTTTGCACTAGATTACGCACCCTGATTCTAATTGGCAAGTCACCAACTCGTAACCCTTTTAGATTGAGCTCTGAGGCCTAAAACTTGCTGACTCTACAAGCCCCCTTATTACTGAATTTTTGAGGTTAGCTGCAGAACACATTCCCGCCCTATACTACACAGATGACGATGTGAAATAAAATCACAGCAATAACACTATACCTAATAACATTCACGTCCTTGGATGTACCTATGATTGATGTACTTTTCCCCTTTGTCGGAGGAGTCGGCCTTTTTTTAATTGGGATGATGCTGTTGTCCCGAGGCTTAATTGCTTTTTCCGGCCCAACTTTACGTAAAGCCTTAATTCGCTTCACAGGTACGCCTTTAAAAGCCTATGGTTCAGGGGCAGCATTAACGGCCATGATGCAATCCTCTACTGCAACCGCTGTCACCTTAATTGGCTTTGTCAGTGCGGGATTAATTTCTTTTAACCATGCTATAGGTGTGGTGATGGGGGCCAGTCTAGGTAACACAGCCGCCAGCTGGGTAGTGGCCGGTATTGCTCTTAAACTCAACCTCAGCTTTTACACTTTGCCTTTAATCGGTTTAGGGGCTCTTTGTAAGCTTTTATCCAAAGGTCGCCTGGCAGACCTGGGCATGACCATGGCGGGCTTTGGCATCATGTTCTTGGGCTTACGCACCCTCCAAGACGCCTTAGGTAGTTTAACGGGACATTTTGACTTAGCCATCTTGCCCGTTGGGGGGCTGGGGGCACATTTAATCATTATGTTGATTGGACTTGCCATGACGGCCTTGCTCCAATCCTCCACTGCAGCCATTGCCACTACCTTAACAGCGGTACATGCTGGCGCCATTAGTTTGGATCAGGCGGGCTCTGTCATTGTAGGCGCCGCCATTGGGACCACCATTACCAGCGCTCTGGTTACTATTGGCTCTACGACCTCAGCAAAGCGTACGGCCTTAGCCCATATCCTGTTTAATTTAGTCACTGGCCTCATTGCCATTGTGCTCTTGCCGGCCTATTTGTACGTCTTACATAAAGCAACCAAGCATTTGGGCATCACCCCTGGGGCCCTCAGCCTAGCGCTTTTTCACACGCTTTTTATTTTGCTGGGTTCTGTCTTGTTTTTTCCTTTCATCAACCGGTTTGCCACCTTGATTGAACGGTTATTACCAGAACGAAAAGACGATCTCACGCCTCATTTAGACCACAGCCTACTTAATATGCCTGAACTCGCACTGGATGCATCTCAACGCACCTTAGTGCAGCTGACTAAAGAAATACTAGAAATTCATCAGGCCCTGATTAGTCAAAGCGGCCCCGTTCCTTTAACCCATCTAGAGCAAACTCATGCGGCCCTAGAAAAAACTTTTGATTTTGTCACCCGCATCCAAGTCGAAACCGATGAAAAAAAACTCAATCAAATTCAGGTAGCTCAACTACATGCGATTGACCACCTCATTCGTTTAACGTCGCGCCAGCATTACTTCATAGAAGAAGAACATCAAATTCAACAACGCGGCTTTGAAGAAGGCATCCAAACCGCGCTGGATCAACTGCGCTATATGGAAGCCGGGCTACAAAACAAAATGGCGCAAGACTGGGTAAAAAAACTTAAAGCCCAAGCAAAAAACCTCAAAGACATCGCCAATGATGCCAGAAGCAGCCTCTTACAGACCCCCGGCCAGACCGCCTCAAACCGCGCTATCTTATTAGAAACAGACAACTACCGCTGGCTAGAGCGTAATGCGCATCATTTTTGGCGTGTAGGCTACTACCTAGCACAAGCCCAACAAGCACAGGATAATTAAAAACATACGCATAAATAACTATAGCCATTCCTATTAAAGCTTTAGATAATCTAGATATATTTACAAACAAATACTCTTTTCTCTAAGGCTTTTCATGATTACCGAAGCACATTGCATCCAATTAGACCAAAACGACGAATTGGCTCACCTGCGCCAACAGTTTGCCTTGCCCCCTCAGACCATCTATCTAGACGGCAACTCTTTGGGGGCGCAACCACATGCCGCCCTCGAACAGGCCCAACATATTATTCGCCAAGAATGGGGTACCGATCTAATCAAAAGCTGGAATCAGGCCGGTTGGTTTAATCGCCCCTTAAGCATTGGTAATGAATTAGCCCCCCTCATCGGGGCCCACCCCAACGAGGTCGCTGTCACTGACTCCACTTCAGTCAACTTGTTTAAAGGGGCAGCGGCAGCCTTACACATGCAGCGCTCACAAAACGCTACGGCCCAAAGGCGGGTTATCGTCACCGAGCGCAGTAACTTTCCTACCGACATTTATATTCTCGAAGGCCTCAAACATTTTTTAAATGATGGCTACGAACTCCGTCTCGTCGACCACCCCGAGCACATTCATCAAGCCATCGATACGGATGTGGCCTTAGTGGTGTTAACGCATGTGAATTACCGCACAGGGTATATGCTAGACATGGCCGCTATCAGCGCCCACGCCCATCAACAAGGGGCTCTCATTTTGTGGGACTTATGTCATTCAGCCGGTGCTGTGCCCATAGACTTACATGCGGCTCAAGCCGACCTAGCCATAGGCTGCACCTATAAATACCTGAATGGCGGCCCAGGATCCCCTGCTTTTATTTGGGTGCCCGAAAAGCATCAAGCCCAATTCACTCAGCCCTTAACCGGCTGGTGGGCGCACCAATCTCCCTTTGAAATGCAACCTAGCTTCCAAGACTCTGGAGACATACGCGCGGCATTATGCGGTACACAACCTATTATTTCCTTATCGCTGGTGTCCTCAGGTTTGGCTGTTTTCAAACAAACCTCTATGGCTAAGATCCGCACCAAGTCTTTGGCCTTAACAGACCTATTTATCCAACTTATCGAAGAACGCTGCGCAGACCACCCTCTACACCTAGAAACCCCACGTGAACACGCCCAGCGCGGTAGCCAAGTCAGCATAGCTCATCCTCATGGCTACGCCGTCATCCAAGCCCTTATTGAACGTGGCGTGATTGGCGATTACCGTGAACCTCATATTATGCGCTTTGGCTTTACGCCGCTCTATACCTCTTTTCAAGACGTCTGGCAGGCAGTGGCTATTCTAAAAGATGTGCTAGATAACCAAAAATACGACACCAACTTAGAAAAAAATGCCGTGACCTAACCGCCTTTCGAGCCTATAAATGACAAAAACAATTTGGGATATATCCCCTCCTATTGGCCTCAATAGCCCCCAGTTTCCTGGCGACACGCCCTATAGCCAAGTCTGGACCTGGACGCTAGATGAGCAGTGTCCAGTTAATGTCAGCAGCATCACCATGTCACCTCATATAGGTGCTCATGCAGATGCTCCCTTGCATTACGCTCCCGGTGCCGCCAGCGCTGGCGAGATGGATTTAGCCCCTTTTTTAGGCCCCTGTAGAGTCATTCATGTGCTGGGTTGTGGCGCTCTTATTCAACCCCAAGACATTGAGCATGCCCTTAGCCAAATTCCAGAGCGCGTGTTGGTGCGCACCTATGCCCAAGCGCCTCCCTCTAGTTGGCAAGATCAGTTTGCTGCTTATGCACCAGAAACCATCGACTTGCTACATGCCCATGGGGTGCGCTTAATTGGTTTAGATACACCCAGCATAGATCCCGCCACCAGCAAAAGCTTGGACAGTCATAAACGTATTTTGCACTACGACATACGCGTACTAGAAAACTTGGTTTTAACCGACGTAGCAGAGGGCGATTATGAGCTAATTGCCCTGCCCTTAAAACTCATCGAAGCTGATGCCAGCCCGGTACGCGCCATTTTACGTAGTCTTTAATTTTTATAGAGTTGCACTATGAGTTCTATGCCCAAAAAACCAGAAGAAATCGTTCACGCCGAAGGAGCACAGCTCGACTTTTCCAAAGACATGACCTACGGGAGTTATTTGCATTTAGACGAAATTCTAAACGCCCAACACCCGCTTTCTCCTAATCACAACGAAATGCTGTTTATCATCCAGCATCAAACCAGTGAGCTCTGGATGAAGCTGATGCTGCACGAGATGCAAGCCGCCGTAGCACATCTGCGTCAAAACGAACTGCCTACCGTCTTTAAAATGTTGGCTAGAGTTAGCCGTATTATGGAGCAGCTGGTTCATGCTTGGACGGTGCTCTCAACGATGACGCCACCTGAATACAGCGCTTTACGCCCTTACTTAGCCAAGTCTAGTGGTTTTCAAAGTTATCAATACCGGCAAATTGAATTCATGCTGGGCAATAAAAATGCCGCCATGTTGAAACCACATGCTCACCGTGCTGATATCTACGACACCGTTAAACACGCTTATGACAGTCCATCACTTTATGATGAAACCTTGCGTTATATGTCACGCCAAGGGCTTCAGATTCCTGCGCATTATCTAGAGCGTGATTGGAATCAACCCTATCAAGCCAGCCCAGAAGTCCAAGACGCTTGGCTAGTGGCTTATCGTAATCCAGAAAAATACTGGGATATTTACCAAATGGGGGAAAAGCTGACCGATATAGAAGACGCCTTCCGCCAATGGCGCTTCCGTCACCTTACGACTGTTGAACGTATTATCGGTTTTAAACGGGGCACCGGCGGGACCTCAGGCGTGGACTACTTAAGCAAAATGCTCGATGTGGTGTTATTTCCCGAGCTTTGGAGCCTGCGCACCGAGCTTTAACTTAAGACGCTTCAAGCGTCGCCCATAAACTAGGGGCCTTATTGCTCTCAGCAAGGGCCTCTAGATAACGTTGGTGAGCTTGCACATCACTTTCTGAGGCATACACCACAGGCAAACGACTGGCATCAAAGCTAAAGTGCTCAGCCTCTGAATCCATGTCGTCATTTTGGTTACCAAAGCTCATCAACAAACTTTCTTGCCCCCGCGTCATGGCAAGCCAAACATCGGCTAGTAGCTCCGAGTCAAGCAAAGCGCCGTGAAGAATGCGGTGCTCGTTAGAAATACCATAACGATCACACAAAGCATCTAGGTTGTTACGTTTACCTGGATGCAATTCACGCGCATGCACCAACGAATCGGTGATCTTGCCGCAGTACTCCGTAAACGGTTTATAACCAAAACGAGTGAACTCGGCATTCAAAAACTTGGTGTCAAAGGGGGCGTTATGGATAATGACTTCCGCTCCCGTAACGTAATCAATAATTTGATCAATCACGTCCTCTACAGGCGGATAATCAGCTAAAAAGGCGGTGGTCAAACCATGCACATCCAGCGCCTCTGGATCTGAATCACGCCCCGGATTCACATATAAATGCAAATGACTGCCCGTTAACTGACGGTTAATCAGTTCCACTCCAGCAATTTCCACTAAACGGTGGCCATCATCTGGATCCAAACCTGTGGTTTCCGTATCTAATACTATTTGTCGCATAATTAATTTACTGAATTTTTTGGTGAACTTTGACGTGGCTTAGCCTTAGCAGCAATCAACGTATAAGCCGCAGGCACCACAAACAAAGTTAAAATCGTCCCAAAACTAAGGCCACCGACTAATACCCAACCAATTTGCTGACGGCTTTCAGAACCGGCGCCCGTAGAAAGAGCCAAGGGCACTACCCCCAACACCATCGCTCCGGTGGTCATTAAAATAGGACGCAAGCGCATTTCACACGCGCGCACTACGGCTTGATACAGCCCCATTCCTTGGTCTCGAAGCTGCGTCGAAAACTCCACAATCAAAATACCATGTTTGGTAATTAAGCCCACTAAGGTCACCAAACCAATCTGACTATAAATAGACAAGGTACCCCCGCTTAACCATAAAGCAAACAAAGCCCCCGTCATAGACAATGGTACGGACAGCATAATGATTAAGGGATTGCGCCAACTTTCAAACTGAGCAGCCAAAACTAAGTAAATAAAGACCAAAGCCATTACAAAAATAAAATACATACTGCCTGAAGAGTCACGGAACTCACGTGACTGTCCATCTAAATCCGTTTGAACGGTAGGAGGCAACGTTTGATCTGCAACTTGTTGCATATGGGTCAAGACCTCACCTAAGGCATAACCTGGGGCAACAGCAGCTTGGACGATAACAGCGCGTAGACGATTAAAGTGGTTCAGCGATTGCGGTGACACACTTTCATGCACGGTTAAAAAGGCGCTTAAAGGCACCATATCACCCGTATTGCTACGCACATAAATATCTAAGATATCGTTGGGATTAGAGCGCAGCGTTTTTTCTACTTGCACAATCACATCGTACTGCTCGCCATTGTCTTCAAAACGGGTTACCTGTCGCCCACCTAACATGGACTCGAGGGTACGCCCCACCTCGCTGACTTCTAGGCCCAAATCGGCGAGCTTGTCGCGATCCATTTCCACACGCAGTTCGGGGGTGTTTAATCGCAAATCAGTATCAATGTTTTGTAAACCAGGATAACCGCGCAATTGCTCGATAAAGTTACCCACCACCTCTGCCAATTCCACATAGGGCATTTGGCTCATGATGACGAACTCCACCGGTTTAGACGTCGCTCGTTGCCCAAATGAAGGGGGGTTCGTGGGGAAAGCTCGTACCCCTGCCAAGGCGGAGAACTCTGGTTGCAACGCCTTTGCTATTTCCTGCTGACTACGTTCACGCTCCTCCCAAGGTTTTAAACGCAAAATAGCAAAGGAATCACTGACGGTAGGAAACCCAATCACGGCTTGATAGCCTTCTGTCTCAGGTAAGCCAGCATAGAGTTTCTCTATCTCTTGCACACTGCGGAATGTGTATTCTAGGGTAGACCCCTCAGGCGCACTCACCATGCCGAAGATCACGCCACGGTCTTCAATAGGGGCTAATTCACTTTTAATAATAGAAAAGAAAAAGCCGCTGCCTACCGCCACCACTAAGCCTAAGAGCAATACCAAAGTGCGATGCCGTAAGGCCCTAATCAAACCGCGTCTGTAGGCCTGAGTCAATTTATTTAACCAGCCCTCGATTAATAAATACACGCGACCATGGCTGTGCTGCGGGCGCAATAACACCGCACACATCATGGGCGTCAAGGTTAACGCCACAAAACCAGAAACAAATACCGACCCCGCTAGCGTTAACGCAAACTCAATAAACAGCCGCCCCGTCCGCCCCGTCGCAAAAGCCAGAGGTGCAAACACGGCTACCAGAGTCAAAGTCATGGCAATCACCGCACCGCCAATTTCTTTAATCCCTAAAAACGAAGCCTGCACCCTATCCATGCCATTTTCTATATGTCTATAGACATTTTCCAACACCACAATGGCATCATCTACCACCAAACCAATGGCCAACACCATGGCCAATAACGTTAAGGTATTAATAGAAAAACCAAACGCATACATAATCCCTAGTCCCCCAATCAGGGAAACAGGGATGGTCACAATAGGAATTAGACTGGCTCGGCCATTGCGCAAAAAGAACAAGATCACTAAAGTCACCAACAAGGTGGCTTCAAGAATGGTCATGTAAACGGCATCAATGGATTTTTGAATAAAGATGGAGCTGTCATAAGAGATGCTCAAACTCATGCCCGAGGGCAAGTTTTGATTAACCAGATCCACTTCGGCCCGTACCGCTTTAGATAAATCAAGCGGGTTCGCCGTTGACTGCTTGGTCACACCAATAGTGAGGCTATCACCGCCATTAAAGCGCGCTAAAACACGTTCTTCAGCGGCAGCAACGCGTATATTGGCCATTTCTCCTAAACGCACCGGAAAGCCATTACGATGCGCCACAATAATGTCTTGGAACTGCTCTACCGTTTCTAAGTCGGTAGAAGACACCACGGAAAACTCGCGTAAATGCGACTCAATACGGCCAGCAGGAATCAGCACGTTTTGATTACGTAACGCATTTTCTATGTCCTGTACAGTTAAACCAAACCCCGCCAAACGCTCACGGTCTACATCAACACGCATAGCGGGTAAACGCTCACCAAACACGCGTATTTCCGCGGCTCCAGGCAAAACAGAAAACCGGGTTTTAATATAACGATTAATGTAATCTGAGGCCTCAATAGAGCTGAGGTCTCCCATATTCACCCCTATATAAATAATAGGCGTGGAGTCTGCTTCGACCTTGCTAATAATGGGCTCATCTACCTCATCAGGTAAAAAACGACGAGCACGTGACACTTTGTCTCGTACATCTGCCGCTGCCGCATCGGGGTCTCGACTGAGATCAAATTTAATATTAATCAGACTGCGCTCAGAACGACTGCGGGAGGTCATCACATCAACCCCCTCAATGCCTGAAAGCTGGTCTTCTAAGGGTTTAGTGACTTGGGACTCGATTACCTCGGGTGATGCGCCTTTGTAGCTAGTCACCACCGACACCACGGGTTCGTCAATCGCGGGGTATTCACGTACGCTTAAACGGTCGTATGAGATTAAACCGATTAACACAATTAATAACGATAACACCGTAGCAAAAACGGGCCTACGTATACAAAAATCAGATATCAACATAGTCGTCCCTTAGGATTGAACCTCTAGAGGTTCATAACGTACTAAGGTCCCTGTTTGTACTTTTTGTAAGCCAGAAATCAGCACAAGATCGGTAGGCTCTAGACCCATTATCTGAACCCAGCCATCGCGACGCGCCCCAACCTTGACCTCAATACGCTGTACCGTGTCGTCCGAGTTAACACGATAAACATATTGGGACTGCCCAGAAGGGGAGAGCGCTGTTTCGGGCACCATTAACGCGTCTTCTTCGTCCAAGTCAATCACTAAACGCGCAAACTGACCAGGACGCATTTTTAACTCAGTGTTAGGCACGTGCGCACGTAAAACCACGGCACGGCCTTGCTCGTCAATCTGGGGGCTAATGGCATTAACCTGGCCCATGAACTCCGCCGCTGGCTGGGAGTCTAGACGAAGCCCGATGGGGGTGCCCACGCCCACCTGAGATAAATACTGTTCGGGGATACGAAAATCGACCTGCAGTTGCTCAATAGAGGCCATCGCAGCCACCTCGGCACCGGCACTAATATAATCACCGACGGAGACATGACGTAAACCTAACACCCCATCAAAAGGTGCGGTAATTTGGCTTTTAGCAATTTTGGTTTTAATGATGTTGGCTTGAGCCGCCGCTACGCTGCGCTCGCTGTTGGACTCGTCCATGGCTTGGGCGCTGATAAAGCCTTCGCGGCTCAGTTGCTGGGCCCGACGTGCTCGGCTGTCTGCCAGCTGAAGGTTGGCCTGCGCCTGCTGTAGCTCGGCCCGCAGTAAATCAGTATCCAACTGTACAAGCACCTCTCCTTGCGTAGCAGGGCTACCCTCTTCAAAAAAGATCTGTGCAATACGCCCACTGGTTTCAGCACGCAGAATAACGGAATCTTGGGCCAACAAGGAGCCTACGGCAGTGACCTGTTGAGCTAAACGTTGCTGGCGCACTGGCACCACATCCACTAAAACTCGTTGATCCTCTGTAGAGGTTGAAAGAACCGTAGCTGCTGTGGGCGGCGTGGGGAGAATACCCTGCACTAGCTCACGTGCACCCCAATAAACAAGCAATACACCTGCAATTAAAGCGATTAATACCCACCACACCCATTTCTTCATCTGGTCTCCACCCTACGCGATTATTTGTTCTACGCCTAAATTAGCTAACTGGTCTGCTCGCTCATTACCCTCATCGCCAGCATGACCTTTAACCCAGTGCCATTGTAATTGGTGTTGCTCACAAAGTTGGTCTAATTTCTGCCATAAATCGGCATTTTTTACTGGCTTTTTTGATGCAGTACGCCAATTACGTTGTTTCCAACCATGAATCCACTCTGCCATGCCTTTTTGTACATAAACAGAGTCGGTATAAATGTGCACTACACAAGGCCTTTTTAATAAAGCCAGTGCCTCTATCACCGCGACCAACTCCATCCGATTATTAGTCGTCGTGAGCTCTCCGCCATAGATTTCTTTAGTATGAGTGCCATAACGCAGCAACGCCCCCCAGCCCCCTACCCCTGGATTGCCTTTGCATGCGCCATCCGTCCATATAGATACTTCGTTCATTGTTTAGTACTACCTGTTTGATTCATTTGAGGCTTATTTACTGCTGCTGCCCTAGGTACTAGACCTCGCTTGGTTTTGGACCAGTCTAAGCCCACCATCGTGATCTGATTGACACGTTTTTTTGCTTTAAACACATAAAGCCCTCCAAAAACAGGCCACATTTTAGCGCCCCAACCTTTCATAAAATGCCAACGACGAATCCAGTGACGCTGTTCGCATAACGGACCATAGCCACCAAAGACCTGATCTGTCATTTCAAAAGAAAGCAATTCCAGCCAATCAGCAATACGCCAAGGGGACAAATGCAAAGACGGCTGAATGGGTAAATGCTGTTCCAAACCAGGCAGTCGATCGGCAAGGCTCCATAGACTCCACGGGTTAAACCCACTAATAATCACACTGCCCTCAGGGACCAAAACGCGCTCCACTTCACGTAAAACCTGATGAGGATCACTTGAAGTTTCCAGTGTATGAGGTAAAACTATGAGGTCTATGCTTTCATTTGCAAAGGGCAGATGCTCTGCGGCACACACGACCAGTGCATAATGGGTTTTCTGGTCGCTTTTCTGTTGCGTGGTGCTCCATTTATGCAGCACTCGATTATGTCGCATAAAATCCCACTGGGGTAGCCCAACTTGGACTGCATGGTAACCAAACACCTGTCGCAGCAAACGACTTATGTAGCGCTGCTCCCACGAGCGCACATAGCGCCCTGCTCCTGTTAATAACCATTGGTTCAGGCTAGCCAGCTCTTCGTGCTCAATCAATTTACCTACTCCTTGCCATGACAAACTGCTTTTCTATCCCATCTGCATTACAACTTAATGCCATCCCCGCTTTTAATGATAACTACATTTGGGTGCTGCATAACACTGAGCAGGCCGTCGTGGTCGATCCCGGCGATGCACAACCTGTTTTAGCATTTTTAGCTCAGCACCAGCTCCAGCTAACTACCATTTTAATTACCCACCACCATAAGGACCATGTAGGGGGTATATCCCAGCTCTTACAGCACTGGCCCGCTACCACGGTATATGGCCCAGCACAGGAATCCATTCCATTACGTACTCAAGCCGTCCATGACCAAGATAAAATCCAGCTGGCGGCCTTAGGTTGCGAGCTAGAGGTTCTAAGCGTACCCGGCCACACGGCAGGTCATGTCGCATATTTTGGGCGTAGCGATCAAGGGGAACCCTTCCTATTTTGTGGGGATACGTTATTTTCAGGGGGCTGCGGCCGTTTATTTGAAGGCACGGCAACCCAAATGCTGGCGTCGTTAAACAAACTTACAGCTTTACCACCCCAGACCTTGGTATGCTGTGCCCACGAATACACGCTGTCAAACCTGAACTGGGCACTAGAGGTAGAGCCAAATAACAGTGACTTACACGACTACTATCAACAGGCAGCGGCATTAAGAGCCGCACAACAACCTACTCTACCCAGCACCATCGGGCTAGAATTACGCATTAACCCCTTTTTACGCACTCACATTCCAGCTGTACAATTAAGCGCATCTAACTACTGCTCGGGTCGTGCTTCCAACGACTCAGAGGTCTTTGCGCAACTACGAGAGTGGAAAAACAACGCTTAACAACCATGACATTACAACGTTTTTTTCTTGTCAGCCTGCTGGTCGTGCTAGCAGGCTGCGCTGCTAATAACCAACAGAGCAAACACACGGGGCCGCAAATTGCCGCCGATACCTCGCGCACCATTGATCTGACGCATCCGCCTAAAGACATGTGGGATCGCATTCGCCGTGGGTATGCCATACCGAATCTACGTACAGACTTGGTCGACTACTGGACCAACTACTATGCGAACAATGCCCGCTCCGTCACCGTCATGAGCGAGCGCGCCAGCAAATACCTATATCATATTGTGGATGAACTAGAGCGACGCAATATGCCTACCGAATTGGCTCTGTTGCCCTTTGTAGAAAGCGCCTATAACCCAGAAGCTTACTCTAAAGCCCATGCTTCTGGACTATGGCAATTTGTTCCAGGCACAGCCAAAGATTTCAACCTAGAGCAAAACTGGTGGCTAGACCAGCGCCGCGACCCCGTGGCTTCCACCAATGCCGCTTTGGATTACCTAGAGTATTTGTATGAGCTTCAGGGCGACTGGTATTTAGCGCTCGCTTCCTACAACTGGGGCCAAGGCTCTGTGTTACGAGCCATAGACAAAAATGAAAAGGCTAATTTAGGCATAGACTATCTGTCTTTACGCATGCCAGACGAAACGCGTAATTACGTACCTAAATTGCAGGCCATCAAAAACATTCTGACCAACCCACAACAATACAATATTGCACTGCCTCAAGTTCAAAATGTGCCGTATTTCACCACCGTTGCCTACAATCAGCAAATAGACCTAGACGTGGCGGCTCAATTAGCTGAGATGTCCTTAGACGATTTCAGGTTTTTAAATCCGGCCTATAAGCGCAGTACCACCCCCACCACCAATGTCACGCTGTTGCTTCCCACCGATAAAGCCGATATTTTCCATGAGAACATCAAACGCTACCAAGGCCGCCTTAGCCAATGGGAGGTCTATGCGCCTAAAGCAGGGGAATCCTACACGGAAATTGCTTCCCGTTATGGCATGAGCCTTAGCCAACTGCGTTCTATCAATGGTATTAATGCCAAGCAACAACGTGCTACGGCTGCCCAAACCTTATTAGTCGCCGCGGCCACAACGCCAGAACCTATCCAAGCCGACCCCTTAGGAACACAACTAGCCGCTCTAGGCGAGGTGCCTGTTTTACCAGCAACCACCTCAACCTCCGAGCGCGTTCGGGCCACCACCGCTACCAATACGGCAGCCACTCGTAGCCATACGGTCAAAAAAGGTGACACTCTCTACAGCATTGCACGCCGTTACAACACAACGGTTTCAACACTACAACAGCTAAATAATCTAAAATCGAGCCGTCTTGCCCCTGGGGCACGCCTACGTTTGCCTGGCCCTACGCGTGGTTAACTAGCGATTTTAAAGTATAAGGAATTCTTAGTATGGCTTTTCTAAGCGGTAAACGCATTTTAATTACGGGCGTGATTTCTAATCGCTCTATCGCCTATGGTATTGCTCACGCCTGTAGACAACAAGGGGCGGAAATCGCCTTAACCTATATGGGCGAGCGCTTTAAAGAGCGCGTAGAAGACTATGCAGCGGAACTGGGTTCTAATATTGTGATCCCTTTAGATGTCGCAGAAGATCAACAAATTACCGATGCCATTACTACCCTACAGCAACATTGGGATGGTTTAGACGGCTTGGTCCACGCCATCGGTTTTGCCCCACGTGAAGCCATTGCCGGTGATTTTCTTGATGGCTTATCACGCGAAGCCTTTGCCGTAGCGCACGATATTTCTGCCTATAGCTTCCCTGCCTTGGCTAAAGCCGCACTGCCTATGCTGCAAGGGCGTAACAGCTCTGTTTTAACGCTAACCTATTTAGGCGCCGAAAAAGCCGTTCCCAACTACAACACCATGGGGGTGGCCAAAGCCGCCCTAGAGGCCTCCGTTCGTTACCTAGCCGTCTCTTTAGGTGCTCATGGGATCCGAGCCAATGCCATTTCTGCAGGCCCCATTAAAACACTGGCGGCAAGCGGTATCAAAGATTTTGGCCAGATTTTAAAGTTTGTAGAAAAAAATGCGCCACTACGTCGCAACGTCACCATTGAAGACGTTGGTAACACCGCCGCTTTTATGTTGTCTGATTTAGCCGCTGGCATCACCGGTGAAATCACCCATGTGGACGCAGGTTTTAATTGCATCACACCTGGTATGCACCAGTAATTCTTAAAAGTGGGTTGATCCCGCTAGAATACAAAAAAGGGGCTTATAGAAAAGCCCCTTTTTTATTTGGGTGGAAACAAAGTAGGCTCGTCATTCTCCTGCCAAGGAGGGTATTTATGCATAATTTGGGCAAAGCGTGGCGAAGCTAAAAACTGCTGCAACCAACGCAAAAGATGAGGCCAGTTTTGTTGCTGAAACCAGTCTAAGTCGGTATGAGCAAACTGACGCACAAACGGCGCAATGGCCAAATCAGCCAGGCTAATATTAGGCCCCAAAAGAAAAGCATGTTGAGCCAAACGCTGTTCTAAGGCCAATAAATGCTGGGCTCCGGCCGCACGCTGTTGTTGGGCAAACTGCTCGGGACTGAGTTCGCCGTGCTCGTGAGTATAACGAGGCGGATATTTGTAGCGATCTAAACAGGCTTTAAAAGCCCCATCATTTATAGCAATTAGTTGTGTTAATTGCTCGTAAACCGGCCCGGTTGGGACTAAGCCCTCGGGGTCTGACTGACGCAAAGCCCAATGCATGATGTCTAGGCTTTGCTCTAGCACCGT
This sequence comes from uncultured Paenalcaligenes sp., assembly GCA_947632305.1. Lineage (GTDB taxonomy): Bacteria > Pseudomonadota > Gammaproteobacteria > Burkholderiales > Burkholderiaceae_B > Paenalcaligenes. The sequence continues at coordinate 16,453 of CANROS010000033.1, forward strand.
TTGATCCGCTAAGAACAAAACCGGTACCGTGCCTTTAGGAGAGATCTCAAGCAAGTGAGGTGGCTTTTGACGTAAAACCACCTCGCGCAACTGAACGGTACACCCCGCTGCAGCCAAGGCCAAACGGGCGCGCATCGCATAAGGACAACGCCTAAAAGAATACAAAATAGGTAAAGATGCCATAGTCATACCTGTAGTGTAACGTATCTAGCCCCTACCTATCTTCAGCCTGACTTAACATGCCATCGGCTGGTCTTTTTGCTTGTCCTTTTGTTCGGCTTTACGTTGGGCTTGACGTGAAAGCTCGTCTAGCTCGAGACGACGCTCGCGTTTTTGCTGCTTGAGAGCCTTTATGGGTGCGCCCACATGGCGCTGCTCACGCTCTTGGGCCAATTGCATTTGCTTTTGGCGCTCGCGTAGACTTTCCATTTTTTCGGGGCCCCAAGAGCCATAGCAATAGGGGCAGCTAACACCTTCTTCGTATTGCGGGGTAGCTCGCTCTTCGGCATTAACGGGTAAACGGCAGGCTCGACAGAATTGATAGTCACCACGTTTGAGCCCATGTCCTACTGAAACACGTTCATCAAATACAAAACACTCGCCAACCCATGAGCTGTCTTCGGCGGGTATTTCCTCTAGGTAACGCAAAATGCCACCATGTAAATGATAAACCTGCTCAAACCCTTGGGAGCGCATATACGCCGTCGATTTTTCACAGCGAATGCCACCCGTACAAAACATGGCTACCCGCGGGTTACCGTGCAACACCCCACCCGGCTTGCGTTGTTCAGCGACCCATTCAGGCAACTGAGAAAAACTATCTGTTTTAGGGTTAATGGCATTTTTAAACGTGCCAATTCCTACTTCGTAATCGTTGCGTGTATCAATTAACACCACATCGGGCTGCGAAATTAATTCATTCCAATTTTCAGGGGCCACATATTCGCCCACCATTTCGGCGGTTTTAAGCTCGGGCACACCTAAAGTGACAATTTCTTTTTTTAGTTTAATTTTAAGACGGTAAAACGCCAGAACATCTGTCCAGGCCTCTTTGTGCACCAAGCTAGCCAAACGTGCATCTGAACGTAAATAGTCTAAGAGCTCGCGCACCCCTTTTTCAGGGCCAGCAATGGTGCCATTAATGCCTTCGCGTGCTAGCAACAGCGTGCCAATAATGTCGCGCTGCTCGCAAAAATCAATTAAAGGTTGCTGTAAAGATTCATAATCGTCCAACTCTACGAAATGGTAGAGGGCGGCAACAAGATATTTAGCCATGCTTCACTTTTTCAAAAAACGAGTTGCTTAGTAAGCAAATGGGAATAAACCCATATCTTACTCCTTAGTCATTTAGAATACCCTTTTTCTATTATAAAACCTTTGCGCTCGCGCAAATCAAACCCAAACCAGCAAAGCTTTAACAATGTTTATGTTGTGTTTTTACCTCTGCAAGCTACGATAAGACATGGATTCTTTAACCCAAGCTGTTCTAGGTGCCAGTATTGGTGGAGCTATGCTCAGCCGCTTTCATGGAAGAAAAGCGGTCGTAGCAGGCGCCGTCTTGGCCTCTCTCCCTGATCTTGATGTGTTCATTCAATACGCTGATCCCATCAGCGCTATGACCTACCACCGGGGTTTCACTCACTCTTTATTTGTGCTCACCGCCTTTAGTCTGCTGTTAGCAGCGCTATGGCGTGGCATCAAACCCGACAAACGCTACTCATTTCTGTGGCTATTTACTACGGTCTGGCTCATTTTTATTACGCATCCTTTGTTGGATTCGTTTACCACCTTTGGCACGCAACTGTGGTGGCCTTTAATGCCCACGCCGGCGTCTTGGTCTAGTCTTTTTATTATTGATCCGCTTTACACCGTCCCACTACTGGTAGGCGCTTTGGCGGTACTGATTTTTGGTGGCGGCCCTCGTACCCAAAAATGGATCAATTGGGGCCTGATTTTAAGCTCAGCCTATCTGGTTTGGAGTGTAGGAGCCAAGCATTGGGCAGAACACCGTGCTCTGGCACAACTACAAGCCCAAGGCATTAATACCGAACAACACTGGAGCGCGGCCATGCCTTTTAATACCGTCTTATGGCGAGTATTAACACGTGATGAGCACCAGCATTGTGAAATGGTCATTAGTCTATTCGATCGTGGCCCCAGTGAGTACGCATGTGTGGATCATAATCGCTTTTTAACCCAAGCCATCCCTCCCTCCGAATTAGTCGATCGCTTACGTTGGTTCACCGGTGACTGGGTGCGTTTTGATGTGGAAGAAGACCTGCTGATTGCTACAGACATTCGTATAGGGGCAGTCATGGGGGTCAGCAGTTTTCGTTTTGTGGTTGCAGAGCAAACCTTTGATGGTGAGTGGCATCTGGTTACGCCCTATCGTTGGCCTGGTGCCCCGCGTTGGGAGCTGCTCAAACCCATGATGCACCGTATTATTTACTCAGACCCTCCACTACCACTAGAAAAATGGCTAGAAAAGGCTAATATGGGTGAAATACATAGTAATTAATATTGCAATTAAACACTAAACTTAATCCGCTCTTTAGTTTTACCAATGCGCCCGATTGAAAAATTCAATCAAATCTATAGTTCCAATAGCCTTTGTTTAACTATATAGTTATTAGTAAGCGTTACTACTGACTACCAAGGAGACCAACTATGTCTAAATGTCCTTTTTCACACCTAACCACCGCCGGTGGGGCACCTGTTCCTAATAACCAAGACAGTTTAACGGCTGGACCTAGAGGCCCTTTACTCGCTCAAGATCTCTGGCTTAATGAAAAGCTCGGTAATTTTGCGCGTGAAGTCATTCCAGAACGTCGTATGCACGCCAAAGGCTCTGGTGCGTTTGGTACTTTTACTGTCACACATGACATCACCGCCTACACACGTGCCAAAATTTTCAGTGAAGTTGGCAAAAAAACCCCTATGTTTGCGCGTTTTTCTACTGTTGCTGGCGAACGTGGTGCGGCAGATGCAGAGCGAGACATCCGTGGTTTTGCATTAAAGTTTTACACTGAAGAAGGCAACTGGGATCTAGTCGGTAACAACACCCCTGTTTTCTTTATGCGTGATCCGTTAAAGTTCCCCGACCTCAACAAGGCCGTGAAACGTGATCCCCGCACCAACATGCGCTCCGCCACTAATAACTGGGATTTCTGGACCTTATTGCCCGAAGCCTTACACCAAGTCACTATTGTCATGAGTGACCGTGGCCTGCCCGCTTCTTACCGCCATATGCATGGCTTTGGCTCACACACTTACAGCTTTATTAATGCCGACAACGAGCGTTTCTGGGTGAAATTCCATTTCCGTACCCAGCAAGGCATTAAAAACCTAACAGACGCCGAAGCAGCAGCCATTGTGGCAAACGACCGTGAAAGTGCACAAGGCGACCTCTACAACAGCATCGAACAAGGCGATTTCCCTAAGTGGACGTTGTTTGTTCAGATCATGCCCGAACACGAAGCCAACACGGTCCCCTACCATCCGTTTGACTTAACCAAAGTTTGGCCTAAAGGCGACTACCCACTGATTGAAGTCGGTGAATTCGAGCTAAACCGCAACCCTGACAACTACTTTGCCCAAGTCGAACAAGCCGCTTTCGCTCCAAGCAACTTTGTACCAGGCGTTAGTTTCTCGCCGGATCGCATGTTACAGGCCCGCTTATTTAACTATGCCGATGCCCAGCGTTACCGTTTAGGTGTGAACCACTATCTCATCCCTGTTAACCAAGCACAGTGCCCGGTATTCAACAACCACCGCGATGGTCAAATGCGGGTGGACGATAACTTCGGTAGCCGTCCTCATTACGAGCCGAATAGTTTTGGTCAATGGCAAGAGCAACCTCAGTTTGCTGACCCCTCTTTAGGTATTGATGGTGCAGCAGATCGTTGGAGCTTCCGCCAAGAAGATAACGACTACTTTAGCCAGCCCCGTGCTCTATTCAATTTAATGAATGATGAGCAAAAACAAGCCCTATTTAACAATACGGCAGGTGCGATGGGCGATGCCTTAGACTTTATTAAGTACCGTCATATCCGTAACTGTTATATGTGTGATCCCGCCTACGGCGAAGGCGTTGCTGCCGCCCTAGGCATGACTGTGACCGATGCCCAAAAAGCACGCGACACAGACCCTGCTTTAGG
>CANROS010000034.1 GCA_947632305.1 uncultured Paenalcaligenes sp.
TCTAGCAGCTCCAACCGAGCCTTATCTGTCTGCTCAACCAGCCAAAAAATTTGGGCGAAAGGAGCTTTACGCCCCCTTCGCCCAAAATAAGATCATAAAAATAAATAGTTATTTTTCAGATTTTCTCTTTTGAATAAACATATAAACAAGAGTAATTAATCCTGAAAAAGCTGGCGGCCCCCAATCATAAATACGCAAAGGTCTTTCTCCCATCGATGTAGAAAAACCAATCACGATGCATGTCCAAATGAAGGCAACCGCAAAAACTAAAACAAAATGAATGGGTTTTATTTTTGACATAACTATTCCTTTTTTCTATTCATTATTATTCGTTTTTTTATGATCTCTGAAACCTTCCCACAGGAAGTATGGCTGTGCTTTACTACGCAAATAATTCACATAGTAACCCCCATACGCCAGCAACAAGGAGCCATTCAACAGTAGCTCTTGGGTTCCAGTAAATTTCTGTCTAGGGTGCGGTGATACCACTAAGTTCAAGTAAGAAATTTGTATTGTAATGCCTGCCATAATAATCAATACCAAAGGCACAAAACGGTTAAATAATAGCAAGCCGCCTAAAACCACCTCTAAATATTTAACCAAAGGATAAAATCCTATATTATTCATTTCATATAAATAGTTACTCACTGCCCCTGCTTTACTAAAATCAGGAACAAAATCAAAAATAACAAAATAAAGCCCTGATTTTAAATAATGTATAGCGAAATATATTCGCAACCACATAATCAAATACTTCCAGGGCGAATTAGATGCCTGAATCATAAAGTCTCCACTTTTATTATTAAGTACACGATTATTAATGGGTTTCTTTACAATGTGCAACCAAATTACTGTAATTCAGCTATGCGTTATTTGAATTCCAGTCTTTGATAAAAGTAATCTAAAAGTTACAAGTTCTCTCTTGGCTGCCCCCTCCTGCATCCAGCCAACATCTGCTACACTCCTTCCTACTATAGATAAAAACTGGGGTCCAACCGTGAAGCCATTTAAGCAAACGAGCCTTAATCCTCCCGTCTTTTACTCTGCGGCGGTTCTTATTCTGCTGCTCGTAGCAATGACTTTTTTTGCTGCCGATTTTACGCAGCAACTCTTTGAAACCACCCAAACTTGGATCCTGACTCACGTTAGCTGGTTTTATATCCTGACGGTAGCCATCATTTTGTTGGTCACTCTGTTCCTAGCGATTAGCCGCTACGGTGATATCAAACTAGGCCCTGATCACTCCTTACCGGACTACAAAGACCTCACCTGGTTTGCCATGCTGTTTTCTACTGGCATGGGGATTGGGCTCATGTTCTTCGGGGTGGCTGAGCCTGTCATGCACTTTGTCAACCCGCCCGTAGGCGAAGGCGGCACCAGCGCAGCAGCGCGCAACGCCATGAGCATCACGTTCTTCCACTGGGGACTGCATGCTTGGTCTATTTATGCCATTGTGGCGCTCATTCTTGCCTTCTTTTGCTATAGGCACAATTTACCCTTAAAGCTCAGCTCCTCTCTCTACCCACTGATTGGGGATCATATTCATGGTCGTGCAGGTCAAGCCGTAGACACCTTCGCCGTTATCGGTACCGTGTTTGGTGTGGCGACTTCTCTGGGTTTTGGCGTCGCTCAAATCAACAGTGGTCTAGAGTATTTGTTTGGTATCCCCGTTAACACACAAGTTCAAATTATTCTGATTGTGATTGCGTGTGGCTTGGCTACTATTTCTGTAGCCAGCGGCCTAGACAAAGGTATTAAGGTCCTCTCCGAGATCAACCTAGGGTTTGCGTTCTTATTGTTGCTGTTTGTGTTGATTCTAGGGCCAACGGTTTTCCTACTACAAACATTTGTACAAAACATTGGTAGCTATTTATCCGGTATTGTAAACACCACCTTTAATCTCTACGCCTACCAACCCAATGATTGGATTGGCGGCTGGACTCTGTTTTATTGGGGTTGGTGGTTGGCTTGGTCCCCGTTTGTGGGCTTGTTTATTGCCCGTATTTCTCGTGGCCGTACCATTCGCCAATTTGTTTTAGGTGTTTTGCTGGTACCAGCAGGTTTTACCCTGTTTTGGATGACCGTCTTTGGTGATACGGCCATTTACTATATTTTGGTCGATGGCATGACAGAGCTGGGGCTTATCGTCCAAGCAGACACCCCAAAAGCCTTATTTGTTTTCCTCGAACAAATGCCTTTGTCTAGCATCACCTCTTTGCTGGCTTTGGTAATGATTATTGTGTTTTTTATTACCTCTGCTGACTCAGGCGCCTTGGTTATTGATATTCTGGCCTCCAAAGAAAACATGCCCTCTCCCGTATGGCAGCGTATTTTCTGGTCAGCGTTAACCGGCGTGGTAGCCATTGCACTGCTGTTAGCCGATGGTCTACAAGCTTTACAAACGGCCACTATTGCCAGCGCTTTACCCTTTTCCGTTATTTTGTTAGTGGCTATTTATGGTTTATTTAAAGCCCTCAAAACGGATGCCACCAAACGTCAAATTCGCTATCAAACAGTGGCTCGCACTCAGCCCGTGGCCCCAGGTCAACCATGGCAAAAACGCTTACGCAACCTAGTCATCATGCCACAACAAGACCAAGTCGTGCGCTTCATAAACACCACCGTTGCACCAGCGATGAAGGCCGTCAGCGAAGAGCTACGCAAATCCGGTTTTGATGCCAATGTGGCACAAAACCTATCTGCCGAAGGCGATGCTGAAGGCTGGACGTTAAATGTAGAGCACCACGGCGAATACCAAGACTTTCATTATACTGTGCGCCCCGTTGCAGAAAGCCGCCCTACTCTGACCCCTGCAGATACCAAACGACCTGAAAATCAACGGTATTACCGCGCAGAAGTCTATTTAAGCGAAGGCGGCCAAGACTACGACATTATGGGTTGGGACGAAAACGAGGTCATTGGCGATATTCTGGATCAATACGAACGTCATCGTCATTTCCTCCATATGGTGCATGACAACGACCCACAACCAGCCGAAGAACCCAGCGCTTAAGTAAACACGCCTTCACGCCCTTAGTCTCTTAAGGGCGTGGGCTCTTTAAGCACCTAATTATAATCGGTGATCGTATCTGGGTTATCTGGATGACAGTGCTGTATACCTTGATCATCCACCTCACACGTTAGCCCCGGCATATTTTCTAACTCATGAATCACTTTTTTTTCTTGTGCAGTACACCCCAACAAGAAAAAAAGCAGACTACTCGCTGTGATCAACCGTATTTTTTGGCTCATGGCTTACCTACCTATGTCAGAGACTCTACTAAAACAGAATCGTCAATTTGAATAATGGGTTTAACCCTCTTTAGCAGCACACAATGTAGCTGGTCTTTCTCTAAACAGCAATTTAAACCTACTCAGTGGATCTCTTTTTATGACCTCTACTTCCCCTAAAACTAGACGTCGAGATCAAGAGCTAGAGTCCGCTATTATTGCCGCCGCCTGGAAAGAATTACAACGCAAAGGCTATGCCGCGCTTACGATGGAGTCCGTCGCTACCCAGGCGGCCACCAGCCGCTCAGTCCTGGCGCGGCGCTGGGGTTCTAAAGCTGCTCTAGTCGTAGCTACCGTTCGAGACCAACTTGAACAGCACCCCTACACGTTGCCTAGCCATGGCTCTTTACGTCCAGAGCTCATTGATTACCTCGCCCATGTCAGCAGTTTGGCGCCTTTAATCAGCATTATCTTTTCTTTGCTTTCCAACTCAAAATTCAGAGAAATCTACCCCTCGCCAGCGCTCTTACGCAATGCCTTAGTTTCAGATCAAAATGATAATTTAAAACTTATTTTGCAGCACGCTGTAGCCAGAGAGGAAATTCACGCTACAAAACTCACACCACCTATACAATCGCTTTTAAGTGATTTAATTGGCCATTATATTTTGATCCATAACGAAGCCCCCTCTGCTGCCTTATGTCATGCCTGGGTGGATGATATTTTCCTTCCCCTCGTTCTTAAAGCTCCCTCACCATCGCTACAACCTGCTTGATTATTGCTTTTTTAGCAACAATAGTTTGCTGATTTGCCCTCTAATCAAAACCGACATAATCACTTAAACTGGATGCATCACTTACCAATTTAAGAGGTTCTCCATGAATCGTGCCGTCGAATACATCATCCCCGGACAGCCCACCTCCGATGGTGCAGGTGTAAAACTGACCCGTCTGCTAGGTCAACATCTACAACAACGCCTAGACCCTTTTTTAATGTTAGATGCGTTTGGTAGCGATGATCCTGATGATTACATCGCGGGTTTCCCCAATCACCCGCACCGTGGTTTTGAAACCATGACCTATATGCTCAAGGGCCGTATGCTGCACCAAGACAGCGTAGGCAACGAAGGCTTATTAGAAGATGGCGGCATGCAATGGATGAGCGCTGCCCGCGGGGTTATCCATTCAGAAATCCCTCAACAAGAAAACGGCGTCATGGCGGGCTTTCAGCTCTGGATTAATTTACCCGCTGCCACCAAAATGTCTGACCCTTGGTATAAAGACTTTCAACGTGCAGACATTCCTCAGTACCAAACCCCTGAAGGGGTTGAGGTCACTGTACTGGCAGGAACCAGCGGCGGTGTTACGGGTGCCATTGAACGCCCTACCACCGAACCTTTAGTCTTAGCGGCTCATTTACCCGCTACGAGTCATTTTTCTCAGACTTTGCCCCCAAGCCACAATGCCTTTGTGGTGTTATACGAGGGCTCTGCTCGCATTGGCAAACACGCCTTAGCGCCTCATCAACTGGTCATTTTAAGCAATCAAGGCGATCAAATTACCATAGAGGCCGACACCGATGCCAAGCTTCTTATCGTAGCGGGCAAACCGTTAAATGAACCCATCTCACAGTACGGGCCTTTTGTGATGAACTCTACCGAGCAAATCCAAACCGCCCTCCAAGACTTCAGAAATGGTACTCTGACCGTGTAATTAACTTGTGCTAATTTATGTCTGATCCCAACGCGCCCAGCCCTACCGCCCAAGCCGCTCTACAGCAAAATAGCCCCGCTATCTTGCACTTTTTGCAGCAATACCCCCCATTTAATCAAATGGAAATGCGCCATTTGCTCAATCTTATCGAGCAGGGCTGGCTGCGTTTTTATGCCAAAGGCACCACCATTACCGAAGCCAATAACGAGGCTGAACAATACTGGTTTCTTATCCGACAAGGTCTAGTCCGCGGCGAACGCCCTAATACCCGCTATCCAGACAATATCGAACGTTTTTTACTGACCGTGGGCGACAGCTTTCCCATTGCAGCCATTCTAAGCCAGCGCTCAACACGTACCACTTATACCGCTCAGGAAGACTGTTTTTGCTTAGTGTTAAACTCGGCAGATTTTGTTAAGTTATTACGAATTTCTGAACCGTTGCGTTCATATGCCATACGGGGTTTCAGCAGCCTCTTGTCCGAGCTCCAACAACAAGCCCAAGAGCGCGCCTCGGCCCACCTAGGCGCAGACTACTCCATGCACGACGAGCTCGGTTCTTTAATTGTGCACCAACCCGTTAGCTGCTATGCCGAGCAACCCTTACAAGAGGTGCTCCAAGTCATGCAGCAGCATCAAATTGGCAGCATGGTCATCGTAGACCCAAACCAATTCCCCCTAGGCATCTTTACCTTACGAGATTTACGCCGTGTCTTAGCCCTTAAAGCAGATAATTTATTCGTCCCTATAGGTGACTTAATGGTGACTAAGCCCCTGACCTTAGCGCCTACATCCACCGCTTTTGATGCGGCTTTACTGATGGCTCAACACCATATTGGCCATCTCTGCGTCGTCGAAGATAGAAAATTGATAGGGGTAATATCAGAACGCGATCTGTTTTCATTACAACGGGTTGATCTGGTTCACTTGGCACGCTCCTTACGTCAAGCCCCCTCTATACGCGCTCTACAACAAATACGCGCCGATATCCCTCGCCTTGTGGATAGCATGTTGGCCCACGGTGCCGACTCCAATCAGCTTACCCAAGTCATTACCCAGCTAAATGATCACACCACCTCACGGGTGATTGAGCTCACCTTACGCCAACACGGCAACCCTGACATTCCTTTTAACTGGTTAGTGTTTGGTAGCGAGGCCAGAGGGGAACAAGCCTTAATCACCGACCAAGACAACGGTATCCTTTTTGTTGCCCAAAGCCCTGAACAAGCAGAAAGCCAACGCCAAGCGCTGCTCCCCATTGCCCAAACAATTAATCAAGCCCTAGACCAATGTGGTCTGACTCTGTGCAAAGGCAACATCATGGCTGAGAACCCTAAACTCTGCCTCTCTTTAAGCGAATGGCAGAACCGTTTTGATGAGATTTTGTCACGACCAGACCCTAAACATTTACTACAAGCCTCGGTGTTTTTCGATATACGGCGCGTCTGGGGACCAGACTTAGGCTTTGAGGACTTTCATCAAAACCTATTAACAAAAACCAAGCAAGACGCTAGATTTTTACGACGCCTCGCCAAAACAGCCCTCAATTACCCCTCAGCACCTAGTCAATTGCGACGTTGGATTGCCCGCACCGTAGGGGCAACCACCGATGCTCACCTAGAGCTTAAACGGCATGGTTTATCACCCTTTGTGGACGCGGCACGCGTGCTGGCCCTGTCGGCTAATATTTCAGAAGCTTCCACTGTATTACGCTTAAAAAAGCTGGCCAAAAAAGGCATTATTACCCCAAAAGATGCCGAAGTCTGGAGCGATGCCTATCGCTACCTCCAGTTATTACGTTTACAGCTGCATCAACGTCAAGAACTACACAACCAACCTCTGACCAACACCTTAGCCTTGGACGACTTAAACCAACTACACAGTAGGATGCTACGTGAAGCGCTACGTCAACTGCGCTATCTACAAGCCTTTTTAACCTACCGCTATAGGTTGTAAATCGCTATGCAACGCTCTTGGTGGTCCGTACTCAAACGCTATTACACGGCTTTTCAATCAAAACATACAGGCTTTCATCCTGACCGCTACGCCCAACAAATTCTCAACCAGTCCGGCCCTTTAATACCGGCAGATCAGCCGCTGTCTCATCCTGCCATGGTGTTTGATCTGGAAACCACGGGTTTAGACACCCGTACCGATCGCGTCATTTCTATAGGTGCGGTACGCCTCAGTGAAACGGGAATCGCCTTGGGCAATAACTTCTACCAAGTCTTAGATGTCAAAGTGGATTTAGAGGGTGAAAGTCAACTGATCCATGGCTTAACACAAAAAGACCTCGATAAAGGCTGTGATCCGCGCCAGGCGCTATTCGACTTTTTTCACTACAGCCAAAATCATGTTTGGCTCGCCTTCCACGCCGAATTTGATAGGCGCATGCTAAAAAACGCAGTGCTGCAGCACTTAGGGCTAATTATCGACCCCCAACCTATAGATCTCGCCTACATGGCCCCTTTGTTATTTCCTGACTTAGCCTCTGAAAACAAAGACCTAGATAGTTGGCTTCATGCCTTTCACCTGCCTCTTATGGCGCGTCATAACGCCGCTGCCGACGCCTTAGCCACCACCGAACTGCTCATGATTTTGTTGCATCAGGCTCAGAAAATGGGCTTTGAAACCTGGGGCGAAATCCAAAATGCCTGCTTAAAACAACGCCAGCTTCAACACTTCTTCAGTTAACCGTCTAAGGGTTTCCATGTGCTAGCTATTCCCTTGTTCCAAGCTACCATTAATAGTCATTCTGTAGCAGTTGTAGCAAAAATCCATTACAAGTAATTAGCTATAAGGAAAAAGGTATGCAGCATATCAAAATTACCCCTGGCAAAGCTCTTGCAGAACAAGCAGAAATTGGACATAACCGTTGGCACCCCGATATTCCCGAACTCACCAGTGTAAAACCTGGCGAGGAAATCATCCTCGAATGCTTAGACTTTCTAGATGCCCAAATTCAAGACAACGACAGCGCCAATGATGTGCGTGATGTGGACCTGACCCGCGCTCACCCACTCACAGGCCCTGTTCATGTCGAAGGCGCCGAGCCCGGCGATATTCTGGTTGTTGATCTACTCGATATTAACTACGTCACCCCCATTGGTTTTTCAGGCGTTTTTTCCAAAAATAACGGCGGTTCCTTTTTAGTGGATCACTTCCCCGAGGCCGACAAAGCCATTTGGAACCTCAAAGGCAAATACGCCACCTCACGTCATATCCCCGGGGTTCGCATTGGCGCCATGCTGCACCCTGGCCTCATTGGGACGCTACCCTCCCACGACCTACTACGTGAATGGAACCGCCGAGAAGACGTCTTAGTCAAAAAAGGCCAAGCCAACCCACCCCACAAAGACACCGCGGTACTACGGGGCGTTTCTGGCGCAGAGTTCGACCGCATGGCTGCCGAAGCCGCGCGTACCGTGCCTCCACGCGAACACGGGGGCAACCTAGACATTAAAAACCTCACCGTAGGTACCCGTATTTATTTTCCCGTCTACGTCAAAGGCGCAGGCCTCTCTTTGGGCGACTTGCACTTTTCTCAAGGCGATGGCGAGATCTCTTTCTGCGGTGCGATTGAAATGGATGGTGCGGCCCACCTAGGTTTTGACCTTATCAAAGGCGGCATGGCCAAATATGGCATTACCTCCCCAATTTATGTGCCCGGGCGCCACGATGTGCGCTACGACCAGTGGCTCACGTTTACCGGCATCAGCGTAGAAAACGAAGTTAACCACTATCTGGACGCCACCGTTGCCTATCGTCAAGCCTGTTTAGCCACCATTGATTACATCACCCGAGTCACCGAGCTAAATGCCAGCCAAGCCTACATGCTTTTAACCGCAGCGCCCGTCGAAGGTCGTTACGGCGGTGTGGTTGATCTGCCTAACGCCTCCGCTTCCTTAGCACTGCCCACCGGTATTTTTGATACTGACATCTTGCCTCAAGGCGCGTTAAATGACGCCGCCCATTATGGTCGTCCTGGTACTCGTTGCACCCTAAGCTAATTTTTTCTAATTAGGCCTGCCTAATAAGCAGGTCTAGTCTTATTCATGCCTATTTACGATTACTCTTGCTCCAGCTGCAACGCCATCAGCAGTCGCTTTTTACCCGTCTCTAAGCGCCATGATCCCAGCCCTTGCCCTGTCTGTACCAAAGGCCAACTGCACTTACAAATTACCGCCCCTCGCAGTCTACAATTCAAAGACAGTCCACTGCGCGCTTTGACCCCTCAGCAGCAACTGGCTGGCACCCAAGTCACCGGACCAGGCACCCAAGCCGGTATACGTAGCTCTGTGCTCCACAACTGCAAAGGTCCCTCTTGCTCCGTATGCGCTACAGCATAAATCCATCTCCTCTATAATACGCCCCATGCTCACTAGAGGAGACCCTATGTCTTTCGCTGCTATACTTTTTGACTGTGATGGTGTTTTGGTGGATAGCGAACCTATCAGCCTAGAAATTCTGCGCAAAATGCTGACAGATTTAGGCTGGCCCCTCAGTTATGCCGAATGCAAAAGACTCTTTATTGGCAAATCCTCCAAAGAAGAAATCGCTCTTATAGAAAAAAAACTCAACATCAAACTAGACCCTGAGTGGCAACAAGCCTTCGCCTTGCGCCGTAACCAAGCCTTACGCCAACACGTAGTCGCCACTCCCGGTATTTACCAATGCCTAAAAGCGCTACGTAAAATTTGGCCACGCCACTTGGCCTGCGTTTCAGCAGCTGAAAAAACAAAAATCATTTTGCAGTTGGATAAAGTAGGTTTAACAGATTTTTTTGATGGTCAAATCTTTAGCGGCACTCAGGTGCCACACAATAAACCCTACCCCGATGTTTATCTTGCAGCAGCCACGGCTCTAGGCGTGTCGCCTGATCACTGCGCCATCATCGAAGACAGCATTACTGGCATCAGTGCGGGGGTGGCTAGTGGTGCCACCGTCTATGCCTATTGTCCCGATGACGAAGACCCAACCCCACTATTAGCAGCGGGTGCACACCATATCTTTAATGACATGCAGCTATTAGCAGACATTTTGCAGCCTGCTACTAGCAGTAACCCTTAAATAACGTTTAAAATCTGTCCTTTGGTGCGCCAGCACTTTAACTAGCTCACGTTCTTACTGGCGTGAGCTTTTTACTATTTAACAGGTCAGAAATGAGTCAGGGGTCAGTCCACTATCCGTGGTTTAAACACGAAGACATCGATGCGTTTTTTGCTTTATTTCAAAATAACATCGCGAACTTCATTATTATTGCCCTCGCCATGCTAGGCATGGGCTTTAGCCAAGAAATTGTATTTGGCAGAGTATTGCCTGGCGCAGCCGTAGCAGTGATGACTGGCAACTTTTATTACGCCCACATGGCTAAGCGCCTAGCACAACGCGAACAACGTACCGATGTCACCGCCCTCTCTTACGGTATTAGTACGCCAGTCATGTTTGTGTTTTTATTTGGGGTACTTTTACCAGCAAAAACCATCACAGGGGATGCAGAACTGGCCTGGAAAATCGCCGCTGGAGCCTGTTTCCTCAGTGGCATCATTGAAGTCCTGGTCTCATTCGCGGGTCGTTGGATGCAACGCAACCTGCCTCGTGCAGCGATGTTAGGCGCTGTTGCCGGGGTCGCCATGACCTTTATTGGCGGGGAAATGCTCTTTAAAACCTTTGAAATGCCCATCTTGGGTTTGGTGGTTTTAGGGATTATTATTGTGGGCATTATCGGTCGTGTGGTGATGCCCTTTCGTTTATCACCTACCTTTTTTGCTATTGTCATTGGCACTATACTTGCCTACACCTTACGTCAAGCAGACCCCAGTAATATTCATGAAGGCCTAGACCATCTGGGCTTTTACCCACCCATGTTCACTTTGGTGGCCTTTGAAGGCATGGGTCTGCTCTTTACCAGCATGGTCGGTGTCTTAACCGTGGTCTTACCTATTACGTTGTATAACGCCATTGAGACCATGAATAACGTCGAAACCATGAAGGTATTAGGCGACGAATACGATGTACGTGAAAGCCAAGCCGTTGACGGTATTGGAACGGCTCTAGGTGCTTTATTCGGTGGATTATTTCCCACTACCGTTTACATTGCTTCGGCCAGTGCCAAATGGATGAATGCGGGTCGTGGTTATAGCATTGCCAATGGCGCGGTCTATTTGCTTGCCACCACATGTGGTCTGATCGCTGCTTTGGCTGCTATTATTCCTGTAGCTGTGGTCTCGCCTCTGTTGGTTTTTGTGGGTATTTCTATGGTGGCTACTGCCTATCAGGCCAATGCCAAACGCTACTACCCTGCAGTCGCTATTGCTATGCTGCCCTATTTTGGCAACTACCTAATGACTCGTTTTAATAATAAAGCCAGTGAAGTCATCGAGGGGATTTCCTCTGGCATTGTGCCCTTGGGCCAGGGCGCCATGTTTACTGCCATGATGATTGGGGCCATGACGGTGTGTATTATTGATCATAACTTCCGTCGCGCTGCCGTCTTTAGCTTTATTACCGCCTTTTTATCCTTTATTGGTTTAATCCATGCGCCAAGTCTGGGCTGGAATGCCGCACCCGATTTCACCTTAGGCTACATTATTTTAGGTATCTTTTTCTTATACTTCACTGTAGTAAAGCCTACCATCCTACCCGCACCACCCGCTTTATTTAGTTTGCGTAGTGATGAGGATGATCATCCTCAAAGCTTGCCACGTAAGGACTAAGCCAGATGCTAAAACGCCCTCTGTTGAGGGCGTTTTTATCGGTACTCCACTGCGTTAATCGTCCTCTTCATCCAAATGCATTTTATGCACAATACGATGGATCATAGGAGCAGCGATCACACCAATCAAAGCAGCAAACAGCACACCTACAAATAAACCATAAAAAGCAAAGAAGATCTTGCCGCCATAACTGGCTGGATGTATGGTTGTGCCTAGCCCACCCATGATCATAGAGCTATTTAATAACGCATCATGAAAGGACATGTCTTCAAAAAACATATGTCCCAAGGTGCCAAAAAACAGCGTCAACAAGCACAGTAAACAAGCGGCAAGTACATGCCACATACAACGTATAACAAAAGCGGCGGTACTGATGGGAGGATGGTGTTTTGATTCATACATAGCGTTTAAAAATAGACTCCATCACACTAAAAGACGAGAAAGATAACATCCTAGCGCAAACCACCCCGCTAAGATGCACAATCATAATACGTAAACTAAGACCCTGCTAGATTTAGCGCTTACAGGTTGGACTGTGAGGCACTTGACCCCGCAAAACGGCCCCCTTCTAATACGACCGCCAATTCATCTACCGCTAATTCGCGACGCCCACTGACGACATAACCACTGTGTAAAGCCGACCACTCTGGAAAAGCACGGACCTGATTCAATACATCAGGCAACGCCCCCGAACGCCAGTCCACCCCTCCTGTCGCTTTACCTTCGTTCGAACCTAACGACGTCTGAGCACGGGATAAGGCAATAGGGGTTTGAGCAGCATGGCCTCGATCGGCTAAAGCCAAAATTAACGCCGTTTCTCGCAAAGCCAAGGCTCGAATCACACTATCATCCACTGTTAGCTCTGATTCTCCACGCCACTTACTAATTAAACGCTGACCCCACTTATCTACCCCCTGCCAAATCCCCCCCGCGGCCGCACCCAGCAAGGTTCCGGTTCCTAGACTTAAACCTGCCGTCAGTAAGTCAAAGGTGGCACCGGCCATCGCGCCAGCGGCTACCCCTTTGCCCACTTGAATCCCCAACTCTTTCATCACTTCAGGATGAAATAAATCCGTTTCCCAACGACAGCCCTCAAGGGCAATGTCATCAGGTAAATAATCGCGCGTCGAAAAATTAAAACGGCGTAGTAATGATTTCACACAGGCTTCTTCGCGTAAGCGAATGGTTTCATGCAGGGTACGCACATTTTTCTCTAGAAGCTCTCGCTGCGAGGGGCTCACCAAACGCAAGGCTGCCACATCCACCAAAAGCTCAGCCAAAATACGCCAAGCGTCTTTTAAGCGCTGCTGACGTTGTTGCTCCACATCAAAGCTAAGACGATGCAGTTGTTCGCTATGCTGTGTAGGTACCAACAAAGCGAGTTTTTCATAAAGCTGTGCTTCGCCATTTAACGTAGGCGCCACCGTATCAAATTCCGCTAAAGCATGTAAACCTATAGCAGCCAAAGCAGTGCGCCACTCGGCAATACGCTGTTCTGGACTACGAGTAAAATTCAAAACTGGCAAAATAGGTTTGCCCGCCATAATTAATACTTTTAATTCGTCTTTGTGCTTGGCTAAAACAGGATCGCGTACATCAATCACATACAAAGCCACATCGCTTTGCAACAATTGCCGTAATACCCTTCCCTCCTGTTCAAAACGGTCTTGGGCCTCGGGAGAGTTCAAAAACAACTCTATATATTGTGGTGGGTCCAAGCCGTCTCTTTCATCTTCTAGGCGTTGCAAGTAATCAAGCAACGCCATACTGTCTTCCATCCCCGGCGTATCAAATAACTCAATTAACTCGTTAGTCGATAACCGTAAACGCACCCCCTCCACATGACGAGTTGTACCCGGGCTGTTACGCACCTCGCCAAAACTCGTATCACGGACCAACGTTCTTAATAGAGATGTTTTACCAGTATTAGTATGACCTACTACCGCTAAACGTAAAGGGGCAATATCAATATTCATTAGGGGGTTTCAACTCAAAAAGCAACGTATTCATATCGGTATACACAGCATCAAAACCTGCTTTTTGTAAGCGTGCCTGCCAAGCTTGCAATCTATCCATAGTGCCTGCAGGATTTAATAAACACACGGACACACAGTGACTATAAGTCGCTAACTCTGCCAACCAAGCAATCACTCCTCGATCTGGTGTTTGCTCTGCATCCACACATAACACTAAATGCTGATACTGCTGTGCGGCTAAACGGCTTAAGAGGGCTGCGCGTTGCTCACGACTATCCACCAAACCCGCATCCTCCCACCCAACTGGCCATGAGGACAACGGCGGCCACGATTGATCAGTAGGCAACTCAACACCTATCACTAAAGTGGGTACCGTTAAAGCAGGGCGTTGCTCTTGTCCCTTGGTTTCAGACAATTGATCTGCCCCAGCCGTAGAATCAATACCTACGTACTCACTAACAGGTAGTAAACGCTGACGCAGCTCTATTAAACCAACCTGATCCACATCCACCACGACTTGGGTACAGCGCCGTCTAAAAATGCTTAGGCTTATAGCCAAAGCCACTAAGCGCGGCACAAACCCATACACAAGCACGCACCCCATCAACCAGCTGGACCACTGCACTTGAACCTCTGGAGGCACTTGCTGCAAGCCATCGCTGAGACGAATCATCTCGGCACTGGGAACACTAAAACCGATTAAGCTAGGTAACCAGCCCAAGCTTTGCACTAACAACACAAAACTATCTGCGCCTAACAGGGTGGTTTCCCAATTAAAGCTATACCGCTTGGCTGCCAATTGCACTATTAATGTCACCACCATCGTGCTTAAACCCACTAGCCAAGCGGTATGATTAATCAGACTCAAAACCCAAGACCCCAAACGCTGTTTATTTAAAAAGCTAAGAAAACTATTAAATAACAAAAGCTGATCAGGGCCTTTGACCAAACGACGGCTCAGCCACAACCAAATTTGGCTGACACCAAAACCTGAGGTCTTGGTCGTATTTGCATTCACCAGCAAAGCCACTAGCCACACCAACAAACTAAATGAGGGTAAAGCAAGCAGAGTCAGCACCGCCCACAACACATTGACACGACCATCGGTGGTGGTTAATGCGCCTAAGGCTGCGCCCATGCCCAACAAAGCAAATACCGCGCAAATACCAAAAAAGCTCCAGCACATAAACCGCCACATGATTTGCTGCTTAGAGGCCCAACCTTGGCGATCACTCAATAACTGCGCGCGTTGTAGTAAACGCTGCTCTAAGCTACCTCCTTCAGCAATCACACGCCTGACTTCTACCGCATCCTCTATAGGGCCCCATTGGCTTTCTTTTAAACGCACGGCCTCTAACAACCAGTAGGGTGCTAAATCCGATAATTTTTTCCACATAATCAAATAATCACGGGCTCGTTAGGCAATATATCAACGCTGGTATCTCCAACGGGCGCATGCTTTTGCAATATCTGCTCTATCTTATCAACGGCAGCAAACAGACCTTCTATATACTCACCTTGGGCAAAATGTGTTTGTAAGCCCTCGCATACCTGCTGCCACTGTGTATTGGCCGCAGTAATGCCACGATCCGCAATAATCTCTATGGCTCGTTGGTCCAAAGCAATATAAAGCAGTACGCCGCTATTTAAGGGCGTATCCCAAATACGAAGCCGACCATAGACCTCTAGGGCGCGCATGGACGGATCAGGCTCATGCGCTGGCATCACAGCTTCAATGGCTAAGACCAATTCACCTGTATGCGTGTTTTCAGAGGCTTTTATACGCTCGGCCACATGGGCTAAGAGCTCTTCATCAAAATGACGTCTACGTAGCCATTGACCCTCTAGGGCAGCATAACCAGTCAGTTTTTTAAATGCATTTTTCATTGTGTCCCCTTTACCAGCTACCGGAGGCACCACCGCCCCCACTGCCACCGCCACCACCGCCGCCAAAACCGCCACCGCCCAAACCACCACCGCCGCCGCCACGATGACGTCCACCAGCGAAGCCTCCGCCAATACCGCCGCCTAAGCCACCAATCATGCCTCCTCGACGAGAAGCGCGTCCGGAATTGCCGCGTGCTCTAGGCCCTAAAAATTTGCCTATAACAGAAATTAGCACCGCTGCGGCCACACACACCAGCGAAATCAACACACTGCCAAAAGCAAAAAAGGTAAAAATACCCGTTACGAAGGCAGCAGCTAAGGGCGGCAGCACCCAAGAGAAAAAGATTAATGGCAATAAAATAGCAATTGGGGGGCCCTCATCGTCTCCCAGAGCATTAGCCCCTGTTGGAGGTGGAGGTAGCTCCTCTCCTTGAACCAAGCCAATTAATTGGTCCACCCCAGCATTAATACCAACCACGTATTCATTTTGAGCGAAGTACGGCGTTATAAACTCACGAATGATGCGCCCAGCCTGCAAATCGGTGACCGCGCCCTCTAGGCCATACCCCACCTCAATTCGCAAACGCCTATCGTCCTTAGCCACTACTAATAAAATACCGTCATCAATTTTTTTACGTCCTACTTGCCAGGAGTCATAAACACGACGGGTATATTGGTCAATGGACTCCCCCTCGGTAGTAGGCACCACCAAAACAAAAATCTGCGCCCCTTTTGTTTGCTCTAATTCTTGTAAACGCTGAGTCAGAGCTTGTTTTTCAGACGCAGAAAAAGTCCCTGTGGTATCTACCACCCAATTATCCAACTGAGGTATAGGGGGCGTTTGAGCCCAGCTCAAAGCGCTTAAAAACACACCTAACCACAGCAATGCTGCTGCCATCAAATGCAATACAAACTGACGCCAGCAATAGCTGGTACGGATGGTTTTCATACTTCCCCCTAGTCTCAGGCTATTCGGCTTTTACTGCGCGGTTTGAACCCCAGGTAAATCAAAACGAACCTCAGGATTACGCGTAATTTCTGTTTCACGATCTACGCCGTAATTGTCTTTGACCGGATAACCAAAAACCTTAGCGGTGATCACAGTAGGAAACTGACGTATAAACGAGTTGTACTCTTGTATTGCTTGTACGAAACGGCCTCGCTCCGTCGCAATGCGATTTTCAGTCCCCTCTAACTGGGTCATTAGGTCACGCACCAAGCCATCACTTTTTAATTGAGGGTAATTTTCCGACACGGCTAACAAACGGGATAAAGCAGAAGATAACTGACCTTGGGCCTCAGAAAATTGACGCATTAACTCAGGGTTATCTAAATCTTCTACTTTTAAAGTAATTTGCCCTACCTTAGCGCGTGCCTCAGTCACCTCAGTCAACAGCGTTCGTTCATTCACCATGTAGGCATTCACTGAACTGACTAATTTAGGCACTAAATCTGCACGTCGCTCGTATTGATTTAAGGCTTGTGACCAAGCGGCTTTCACCTGCTCATCCAAACGCTGAATGTCGTTATAACCACAACCGCTTAGCAATACAGCGGCCAAACTCAGCCACAGCCAACGTAAATAAACTTTCATTTCTATTAATTCCCGTAAAAACAAGCGTCATCACAACGCCACACCTCTTCGTAGAGCTTAGATTAAACGTGCGCCCTAATCGCATCAAGCCAAAAATTATTAAGATTCTACGAGTTTTTCCCTAATAGTTGCGTATTTAACGCTATAATCTAAAGATTCGCGTAACACACCAATCATTACGTATCACTCACAGGTCTTACCCTGTATTGGCATCTTCGCCTTCAACCTCATTCGTCAGCCTAGATTGGTATTACCTTTAATGTAATAGGCTAGTCGCTGGAAATACCTTGAATAACAACACTACTTTTGCCTCTTTAGCATTGGCAGAACCCTTATTGCGTGCCATTAAAGACAGCGGTTATACCACTCCTACTCCTATCCAAGCCCAAGCCATTCCGCATGTGCTTTTAGGGGGCGACGTATTGGCTGCCGCTCAGACAGGAACAGGTAAAACAGCCGGTTTCACTCTGCCTATTCTGCATCAACTGCTAACTAAACCATTGCAAAAAATGGTAGCGGGTCGCCCTCGCGCTTTAATTTTAGCGCCCACCCGCGAATTAGCCGCTCAGGTCGAGGAATCCGTACGCCTCTACAGCAAACACACCAAAATACGCTCTTTGGTGATTTTTGGTGGCGTTAACATCAATCCCCAAATTAATGCTCTGCGTCAGCCAATTGATATTGTGGTCGCCACGCCTGGACGCTTGCTCGACCACGTGGGCCAAAAAAACATTGACCTTAGTGGCGTAGAAACACTGGTACTTGATGAAGCGGATCGCATGTTAGACATGGGCTTTATCCGTGACATTCGTCGTATCCTTAAACTCATCCCAGAACAACGTCAAAGCTTACTGTTTTCTGCGACTTTTTCTGAAGAAATTCGTGCCTTAGCCAAGAGCTCGCTGCGTGATCCCATAGAGATCTCCGTGGCGCCACGTAATACGACCTCCGAGCTCATTACCCAAGAAATGGTCCAAACCGAACAACGCCATAAACGTGATTTGGTCAGCCACATCATCCGCCAAAGCGGTTGGCATCAGGTACTGGTATTTTGCCGCACTAAACACGGTGCTAACCGTTTAGCAGAAAAACTTAGCAAAGACGGCCTCAGTGCCGCTGCCTTGCACGGCAACAAAAGCCAAGCTGCCCGCACCCGTGCCCTAACAGGCTTCAAAAGCGGCAAAGTCGCGGTTCTGGTGGCCACAGATATTGCTGCCCGAGGCTTAGACATTGACCAATTGCCCTATGTGATTAACTTTGAACTGCCCCAAGTCGCGGAAGACTATGTACACCGTATTGGTCGTACCGGGCGTGCGGGCAGCGAAGGGCGCGCTATTTCATTGGTGGATTCCTCTGAAACGCGGCTCCTAAAAGCCATTGAGCGTCTCATTAAGCGCCCCATTTCCCCCATAGAAATCGAAGGCTTTGTTCCGCCCGAACCTAGCGCCGAGGCAGCAGAAAAACCAACGGCCCCAAACCGAGACCGTCGTTCAGCTCCAGCTCGTAACAACAACCGTCGCTCTGGCTCAAGCTCAGGTTCTCAATCTCGCTCAGGCCAACGCAGCCGCCGTAGCTCAGGTGCTGCCCCAAGCAACATTTGACATCCTCCCCGCCCTAAAGAGGCTGTCCGCACGTTTTGGTAAAACGCCTCAAAACGCGACTCGTTTCACCCCAATTTGCTTATGTAAATTGGGGTTTTTTCTTCCCCTAAAAAGCGGAAAGGTTAGCACTAAGCTCAACCTTTACTCCCCTATTTATCGGCCATCAAGTGGAAGCGCTTTAAATCATAAGGCCTATAGAACACACATTCGTATCAAATTGTGTATTTAAAGACAAAAAAAATCTAAATTATTGTTAATTTGTGCCGTTAATTAAAGTCTGTTTTATTAAACAAGTAATTTAAGAATGAAAAACCTATCAATACGTACAAAGTTGGTGATCCTTGCCACATGTACGGTAGTTGTGGCCATGGCAGCCTTGGCCTTTGCAAACCACCAGTCAGCCCGAAATGCAATTATCGCTGAAGTCCAAGAGACAACCAATCTAGTTATTGATGGCACCTCCCAACAAATCGATAGCTGGTTTCAAAATAGAAAAAACATTGTCAATGCCTTAGCACCTGCTGCGTCCAGTTATTACCCTCTAGCTGTACTTGATCAAGCTCGTGAGTCAGGCATGTTTACTGCCACCTTTATTGGTTGGGTAAACAAACGTTTTGTTACCTCACCAGCAGCACGCCTAGACAGTAGCTTTGACCCCACCACCCGCCCGTGGTTTATCGAAGCCGCCAATGCCAAAAAACCCATTCTCACCAATCCTTATATGGATGTGGATAATGAGCACATGATTGCGACCATTGCCTCACCCATTATGAATGATCAAGACGAACTAGTAGCAATTTCTGGCGCAGACATTAACATGCAGGAAATTGTCAATTTAGTACGCCAAACGCAACCTACCCCCAATAGCTATGCCCTGCTGGTAGATGGCCAAGGACACATTGTTGCTCATCCCCAAGAAAGCCTCACCTTTACACCTTTTGCAAACCACTATCCTGCGACTCATGCCATTGGTTTACAGAAACTCGCTGAGGAGCGCTCTTCCTTTGACGCTAACGTTAATGGCGAACCCTTTTGGATCAACGTGCGCTCAATTCCCGGCACGACTTGGCATTTGCTCATTGCCACTCACCAAGGCGATGCTTTAGCCAGACTTAACTCCATGCGCGTTCAAGCCATTACAACCAGCTTAATCATGATATTACTAGCGGTATTGGTGCTCTCTTTTGCCGCACGCCGTGCTTTACAACGCCTAGTGGTGCTCCAGTCCGCTCTAGAGGATATTGCCTCAGGTGAAGGAGACTTAACTCGCCGCCTAGACGAAACAGGCAACGATGAACTCTCCAAGGTCAGCCGTTCCTTTAACATCTTTGTCAGTAAAATTAGTGACACCATCAGCAGCATTCGTACCACTGCAGAATCAGTCAACGTGGCCTCTG
>CANROS010000035.1 GCA_947632305.1 uncultured Paenalcaligenes sp.
CCCATCAAGATCATGCTTTGGCCGGAAGCCTGGATCTCTTGGTAGGACAAACCGGTCCAGTCGTAACCAAAACCTGCAGGCAACTCTGCCACCAAGCGCTCCATTTCTGCCATCGCTTCACCCGTGGTGTACCCAGGGGCAGCTGAGCCACCAATACGAATGGACTCATAACTGTTATAGCGCACCACCTGCACCGGGGCCAGTTCTGACTTAGCCGTCACAAAGGTGCTCAGCGGTACCATTTCACCCTGATTGTTTTTGGCATTAAGCTGAAGTACTTCGTCAATGTTCATACGGAAGCGATCTTCGGCCTGCACCCAAATATTTTCCACCCAACCCGCATTCGTGTATTTACCTAAATAAGCACCACCTAACGCTGTGGAAATCAGGTTCGCGGCCTCCTCAAAGTTAACCCCTTGAGCAGCTGCTTTTTCGCGATCAATGGTTAAGTTCCATTGACGCCCTGGGCTTAAACCAGTGATACGAGTTTGCGATAAAACAGGGCTTTGGGAAGCCAGTTGCAAGAGCTGTTGTGACGCATCAAGCAATTGCTGCTGACCATGACCTGCTCGATCCTCTAGGCGTAAGTCAAAACCCGATGCATTACCCAAAGAAGGAATAGCAGGAGGCACTAACGCAAATACCATCGAATCAGGCAAACCAAACAACAGGTTTTCTACCGCCTTTGCAGAAACAGCCCCAGCGGAGTTTTCTGCACCGCGACGCTGATCAAAGTCTTTTAAGGTCACAAAAGCCAAAGCAGAGTTCAGACCATTACCGTTAAAACTGAAACCTTGTACGGTCACAATGTCACGAACTTGAGGCTGTTTTTCAAAAAACTGCTCTACCTGCTCAATCACTTCAATCGTGCGGTTCTGGGTAGAACCTGCGGGTAATTCAATATTAGCTAATACAAAGCCCTGGTCTTCCTCGGGTAAGAAACCGGTAGGCATACGCATGTAGGTCCAGCCCAACAAAATCACTAGGACCAAATACACCAACATCATGCGTCCGACGCCTTTGAGGCTAAAGCCCACAAAGCGCGTATAGCCGTGAGTTACTTTACCAAAAGAGCGGTTAAACCAACCAAAAAACCCACGACGCTCAGTACCATGCTGCCCTTTAGGAATGGGTTTAAGTAGCGTGACACACAAAGCAGGCGTAAACGTGAGAGCCAAAAAGCCAGAAAACAAAATAGACACTGCCATGGCTACTGAAAACTGCCTATAGATGACCCCCACCGAACCGGACATAAAGGCCAGCGGCAAGAACACCACGGTGAGCACCAAGGTAATACCTACAATGGCCCCACTAATTTGCGGCATGGCCTTAATGGTGGCCTCTTTGGGATTTAAGCCCTCTTCAACCATAATCCGTTCTACGTTTTCCACCACCACAATGGCATCATCCACCAAAATCCCGATGGCTAACACCATGGCAAACATGGTTAAAACGTTAATGGAAAAACCCATGGCATTCATAACAGCCAAGGCCCCTAGAATGGCCACTGGGACCACTAAAGCCGGAATCACGGTGTAACGTAGGTTCTGTAAGAACACATACATCACAATAAACACCAAGACCAACGCCTCGATCAGCGTATGAACAACTTGCTCAATAGAGGTTTCAATATAGGGTGAGGTGTCATAAGGAATATCGTAGCGAATGCCGGCAGGGAAAAACTCGGCCAGCTCTTCCATTTGGCTTTTAATGCCTTGGGCAGTAGATAACGCATTGGCATCAGGAGCTAAAGAAATAGCAAACGCAGCAGTGGTTTGACCATTTAAACGCGCGCCAAACTGATAGTTATCAGCGCCCACTTCGACTCGGGCCACGTCTTTTAAGAGTACCTTGGACCCGTCAGGATTAGCACGCAAGATAATGTTAGCAAACTCATCTGGGGTGCGTAATTGACCATTCACCACTACTGGCGCGGATACACGCTGCGCAGCCGGGTTAGGCGGTGAGCCTAAAATACCTGCTGAAACCAATACGTTTTGTTGTGCTAAGGCGGCATTGACCTCAGCCATACTGAGGTTATAGCTGATGAGCTGCTCTGGGTCCACCCAGACGCGCATGGCTCGTGGCGCGGCAAACAGCTGGAACTTACCCACCCCCGGCACACGGGAAACCGCATTTTGAATATTGCGTTTAATGTAATCAGCCAGCCCTGTTTGGTCTAGAAGACCATCCGTTGAGGAAATCGACACCACCAGCAAAAAGTTAGCATTACTTTTTTCAATCTTTAGACCTTGCTGTACAACGGCAGCAGGTAAAGTAGAAGTAATATTAGCAACCCGGTTTTGTATGTCCACCTGAGCCATATCAGGATCAGTACCGGGCTCAAACGTGGCTTCAATGGTCGTTTGACCATACGAGTCACTAACAGACTGGTAGTAGAGCAAACCGGGTGAACCGTTCAGTTCATTTTCAATCACACTCGCAACACTACTGGCAACATCCTCAGCGGAGGCACCTGGATACGTAGCTGTAATAGAAATCGTTGGGGGCGCCACCTCTGGATACTGTGAAATCGGCATATTCGGCAACGACAGCAAGCCCAACAAGCTAATGCCTAATGCAACGACCCACGCAAAAATGGGGCGATCAATAAAAAACTGTGGCATAAATATTATCCGTTATCAGCAGAAGAGGATGGTGCAGCTGCAGATGGGTCATTCGTATCATCAGCGTTCCAAGGCAAAGGCTGTACGGGCGCGCCAGGGCGAATTTTCTGGAAACCCGCTACAACTACTGTGTCACCCGGGTTTAATCCCTCTGTAACGATGAGGCGACCGTCAATCTGATTCCCCAACTGCACAGGAACCGCTTTCACCACCCCGTCTTCTACAACCATCAAAGAAGCAGCGCCATTGCTCGCGTATTGCACCGCCTGATTGGGCACTAATAACGCATTTTCACTAACGGCTTGCTCTAGGCGCACACGCACAAACATACCAGGTAGCAGATCTTGATTGGGGTTAGGGAATAAAGCTCGCATATTAAGCTGGCCAGTTAAAGGGTCTACTGCCACACCGGAAAACAACAGCTTGCCTTGCTCTGAATACACACTACGATCATCATAAATTGCGGTAACAGGCGCCTGACCTTGGGCATCTGCTTTTAGTTTACCCTCGGCCACGGCTTTACGTAGGGCCATGACCTCGCCCACAGGACGATTAATGTCTACGTACAGTTCATCCAGATGCTGGATGGTAGCCAAATGAGTGGCTTGAGTCGCACTGACCAAAGCCCCTTTAGTGATTTCAGCTTTACCAATGCGTCCGCTAATCGGGGCCGTCACCTTGGTATAGCTTAGGTTGATTTGAGCAGCAGCTAGGTTGGCTTTAGCCAAATCAATATTGGCTCGGCTTTGTTGCACCTGAGCCATGGCATTGTCGTATTCTTGGCGACTAATTGCGTTTTCTTTAATTAATTTACTATAGCGCTGCCCAAGTGAATTAGCGCTTAGGGCCGCAGCCTCTGCATTTTTTAGTTGGGCTGCCGCCTGATCTCGGGCCGCAATATAGGGTGCAGGGTCTATAGTGAAAAGCAAATCACCCGCCTGGACCTCAGCCCCTTGCTCGAAATTAATGGCCTCAACCACGCCATTAACTCGTGCTCGGACTAAGGCTTCTTCGATGGCTTCCACGCGACCCGGTAGCTCTACAAAGATAGGGGTGACCTCGGGCTGAACCTGCACTACATTCACAGGTACTTTCATGCCCGCCATGTCTTGCTGCTGTGGTTTATCTCCACATGCGGCCAAAACCAGCGTGGCCGAAATCAGAACAACGCGTAGCGGATGCCACGCCAGATGGCGAACATTAGACATGGATGTACTCCTGAGGTTTAGGTAACAACATAGGCTTATAACGTAAATACATACCCAAACTTATTAATTAAAATTAAAACGCAAAAAACACATCGGCGCCTATAAGGCGCCGATGCGAGTCATTAAACTAATTAACCGAGCAATAACGCATCATCGGTAATCGTTTCCCCCCTGACTTTTTCAAACATAGCCAGTAAATCCGGGACTTGCAATCCTTGACGCTCTGGGCCGCTAACATCGAGCACTACCTGCCCTTGGTGAAGCATCACAGTACGATCACCCACATCTAGGGCTTGTTTCATGCTGTGTGTCACCATCATAGTTGTTAGCTGGCCTTCACTAACAATTCGCTCTGTTAATTCCAGCACAAAATCGGCAGTGCGTGGGTCTAAAGCAGCCGTGTGCTCATCTAACAACAAAATACGCGAAGGTCTCAGGGCCGCCATCAATAAACTAACGGCTTGGCGCTGGCCCCCTGATAATAACCCAATTCTATCTGTAAGACGATTTTCTAAACCCAGGCCCAAGGTCTCTAGGCGACTACGAAATTCGTCTCGCATAGAGAGTTTTACCGCGCCGCTTAGACCTCTGCGCATCCCTCTAGAAGAGGCTAAAGCCATATTTTCTTCTATGGTGAGATCTTCACAAGTTCCAGCCATGGGGTCTTGGAAAACTCGAGCTACATATTGAGCCCGAGTCCAGACAGGCATAGCCGTAACGTCTATGTTATCGATACAGATCTTACCTGAATCCACCTCTTGGTCGCCTGATACCGCATTCAAAAATGTGGATTTTCCTGCGCCATTCGAACCAATTACTGTTACAAATTGGCCACTAGGAATATCTAAACTCATCCCACGTAGCGCTTTGGTCTCGATGGGCGTCCCAGGATTAAATGTTAGTTTTAAATCTTGTGCACTTAACATGATTAGCCTTTTTTAGGAGCGCGCAAACGCTTTTTAATCAATGGAATCACCAACGCAATCGTAACCAGTATGGCCGTGACCAAGTTTAAGTCTTGAGCTTTAAGACCGATAAAGTCCGCATTTAATGCCAAAGCAATAAAGAAACGATACAAAATCGCGCCAATAATCACTGCCAAGGTGGCATACACCAAACGACGGGATGGCAAGATGCTTTCACCTATAATCACCGCAGCCAGACCAATCACAATGGTTCCTATACCCATAGAGATATCTGCTCCGCCTTGGGATTGAGCAAATAAAGCCCCCGCCAAAGCCACTAGCGCATTGGAAATGGCCATACCAAGCAGAATCATGCCGCCGGTAGCGACCCCTTGGGAACGCGCCATACGGGCATTAGAACCCGTGGCTCGCATGGCTAAGCCTTTCTGGGTGCCAAAAAACCAATCCAATCCAAATTTAGCGATGAGAACCACACCAATTAAGATCAATGGCCGCGCCACATAATCGCTTAGCATGGAAGGCTGCAAGATGGAAAAGACCGTAGGTTCTGTAATTAAAGGAACATTCGGTCTACCCATAATACGCAAGTTGATGGAATAAAGTGCGATCATCATCAGAATACTGGCCAGTAGATCCATGATTTTCAAACGCACATTTAACCACCCTGTTACCAAACCGGCACAGGCGCCAATTAAAGTAGCAATCAAGGTTGAAGTAAAAGGATCAAATCCTTGAGCGATCAGTGTCGCCGCCACTGCCCCGCCCAACGGAAAACTACCATCAACGGTTAAGTCAGGAAAACGTAAAATACGAAAGGAAATAAGCACACCCAAAGCGACCAGAGCAAAGATCAGGCCGATCTCGAGTGCACCCCACATAGAATAAATAGACATTTTGTGTCAGCTCATAAATAAAACAGGCGAGCCTTGCTTAAAGGTCGCCTGTCAAAAAAACCGGTTTTACTTACTCAATAATTTTGGTGGCGGATTTAACAAAATCCTCATCCAACGTCACACCTTGTTTAGCTGCAGCGTCTAGATTAACAAAAAGCTCTAGCTTTTCGCTGAACTCAGAAGGCATTTCACCCGGTTGTTCACCTTTAAGAATACGCACTACCATTTCGCCTGTTTGTACGCCCACATCGTAGTAGTTGATCCCTAAGGCGGCGATAGCGCCTCGAGTCACACTGTCTGTATCTGAAGCCACAATAGGAATTTTGGCGTCATTGCCGACTTTGACTAAGGCCTCAAATGCCGACACAACGTTGTTGTCAGTATTGGTATAAAACACATCAACTTTACCGACCAAACTACGTGCCGCCGCACCTACGTCTACCGTGCGTGCTGCCGTGGCTTCGAGCAAAGTCATGTCATTGGCAGAGAGCAGTTCGCGTAAACGCTCGACCACCACTACAGAGTTGGCCTCGCCTGGGTTATAGACCATCCCTACCGTTTTGGCATCGGGCACAATGGTTTTAATGAGTTCCAACTGCTTTTCCAGAGCCAGCATGTCGGAAACCCCGCTGACGTTTGTACCCGAAGGCTCCCAGGAAGGAACAAGCTGGGCCGCTACCGGATCCGTCACGGCTGAATATAAAACGGGAATGTTTTTAGTTGCTGCCACCACGGCCTGAGCAGAAGGCGTAGAGATTGCTACAATCACATCTGACTGATCACCCACAAATTTACGGGCAATTTGGGTGGCAATGGCTGTATTACCTTGGGCGGTCTGGAACTGCCATTTCAAGCCCTTGTCTTCGGTATAGCCTGCGTCTGTTAGCGCTTGTTTGATACCGTCACGAACAGAGTCTAAGGCAGGATGCTCAACAATAGAAGACACTGAAACCAATTGCGCAAAGGCCGCTGTCGAAGCAAGCAAACTAGCACTGAGGGCCAAGCCCACTAAAGATTTAAGTGTTTTATTACGTTTCATAGTGAAGCTCCTAAACGATATTGGTATGCAGTAATGCAATTGCGGTCAAGTCTACTCGGTTTTCTATAAAGTAACCGCCGGTAATAACCCTGTTATGCTTGCAACAAGCTTTTGATCTTAAAAGTGCCTTAAAAGCCCTTTAAAATCCCCATTTATAAACACGCTATTATTGCCTAATTTTTAGGGTTGAGCAGCTAAAATTGCTTTTGCCCATTGTCGAGCCGGGATTTTGTAATCAGCCTGAACGTTTTCAGCGCGCTGCATAAGCAAAGCTGGCGTTGTTTGAGCTAAGTAATCCCCTTTAAAGGCCAAGGCGACAATATTACCCTCGTCTATCTCTGGTAACAACAAAACCTGTCCATTAAACGCCATCATAATATGGTCTATATTTTCATCGTAGCTCTGGTGCGCCCCAAAAAGGTTCACGCTCATAATGCCTTGATCGGCTAAAACACCATAGCAATCTTGATAAAATGCTAATGAAGAGCACACAGGCCCTTGGGCGTAAGCATCGTACAAATCCACCATTAACGCTTTATAGCGCTGTTGATGCTGGGGCTCGCGCACCCAGGTGGCAGCGTCTTGGTGATAAATAAGAGAGCGCGCATGATCAGGCAAACGAAAAAAACCTTTACACATAGCCGTGACACGTGGGTTCAGCTCCACTGTATGTAAACGACTAGTCGTATATTTCATACAATAACGTAATAGAGAAGCGGCCCCTAAACCTAAAATAGCTAACTCATGCTCGGATTCGGCCTCATCAAATAGCAACCAAGCCATCATCTGCTGGGTATAGGTCAATACCAAATCATGAGGGCGACTCATGCGCATAGCACCTTGAATCCATTCAGTCCCAAAATGCAAATAGCGTACCCCACCCTCTTCAGACAGAGTGACATCATTATGATCTATAGCAGGATCGTGCATAAGCGTGAGCCGCTCCTTATAAGTAAATAGAAAAATGTTATTGTACAGAACAGCCCAAAAAACAAAACGCGCAGGCTGCATGGCCTGCGCGTTTAATCTAGAGCATAAAAAAATTAGCTTTTGGCTGTTTTTTTGTGCTCTTGCTCTTGTTCGTCGAGCTCGACACGTTCTTCGCTTTGAGTAACGCGTGCATCGGGTGCAACCCAGTTTAAGGGTTCAATTTCCAGTTGTTGGCGGCGACGCGTGGGTCGTTTAGTAGCCATGAAACACCTCCTGCTAAAAATTAAAGAGGGTAAGCCCTTTTACCCCCATCACTAATCATTATAGCTGAAATTAATAAAAAAAACTAATCGATACAGCATCTTAAGTTAATTTTATAAATGATATTTTTTCGGAAAATAAGGTTTAAAGCTTAACTCTTAACGATTTCGGTTATGATCTAAAGGCTATTTTTAAAAACAGTTAATTAATTTTAATAAGGCTAAAGCAGTGAAATTTGCAACGTGGAACGTCAACTCTTTACGTGTACGATTACCTCAGGTGCTGGACTGGCTCCAAGCTCATCCTGTAGATGTGCTTTGCCTCCAAGAACTCAAACTTCCCCAAGACAAATTCCCCCTAGAGGCTTTTGCTGAAATAGGTTATCAAGCGCAGTGGGCGGGCCAAGCCACCTACAACGGCGTCGCTCTCATTAGCAAAAATGAAGGCCTAGACATACAACGCAATATTCCTGGTTTCGAAGATCATCAACAACGTATTATTGCTGCCACTTATCCTAGTTCCGCAGGTCCCATTCGGATTATTAGCGCTTACTGCCCCAACGGCCAAGACTTAGAAAGTGATAAATACACCTACAAACTTAACTGGTTTGCTGCCTTGCATGATTGGTTACAAGAACAGCTTGAACTTTATCCCCTGCTTGCTATTTTAGGGGACTATAATGTTGCCCCAACAGATCTGGATGTGCATGACCCTAAAAAATGGGAAGGTAAAGTGCATGTCTCAGCTGCAGAGCGCGCTGCTTGGCAAAAATTGCTTGATCTAGGCTTACATGATGCCTACCGACTTTTTGACCAAGAATCTGCTGGCTTTTCATGGTGGGACTACCGTCGAGGCGCCTTTAGACGCGATGCGGGCTTACGCATTGATCACGCCCTGATTTCTGATGCCCTTAAAGCACACAGCACAGCTTGTTTCGTAGACAAAGAGCCTCGGTCTAACGAGCAGCCCTCTGACCATACTCCTGTAGTTGTGCAGTTTAATTTATAAACCTAACAAAGCCCCTTGGAGGCCTTATGAGCCCAACCAATCACCTTATCTCTACTTTCGAAGAAGGCGCTGTACTTAGCCTTCACCTAGACAACTGTCCTGTACAAGCCTATGTGGTCATTAGTGAGCCCAACATTGATCTAGTAGCGGATATTGTGCCCAAAGAGCGCTTTGAAGCCGATGGCGACATACACGTAATGGCCGTGGGCCAGCCCGAGGACGCTGCCGCCATGATTGAAGACGTCAGTCAAAACATCAACCCTGACGATACCATTGTTTTTTTGTGCTTAGACAAAGCAACCAAAGACGAAGTGCTTGCACAATTTGGAATTAGCTCTGGGCACACCCAGCATCACTAGAGAACCATTATGCCCTCGACTTCTACCGGCCATGTCTTTTTAGTAGCAGCGCCCAGTGGCGCTGGTAAATCCAGCTTAGTCAATGCGCTACTGGCCAACAACCCTAGCATTATGTTGTCGATTTCCTGCACCACACGCCCTATGCGTCCCGGTGAGGAAAACGGCAAACACTACCACTTCATCCAAGTTGATGAATACCAAAAACTACGCGACAGCAACAATTTGCTTGAGTCGGCTGAAGTTCATGGTAATTTTTACGGCACGCCTGCTCAACCCGTGCAGCATGCCTTGCAACAAGGGCAAGACGTGCTATTAGAAATAGACTGGCAAGGGGCGCGCCAAGTCCGCCAACATTACCCAGATGCCATCGGCATTTTCATCTTACCCCCTTCTATCCCTGCACTAGAAGAACGCTTGCGCAAACGCGGTCAAGACGATGACAACGTGATTGCTCGACGTCTCTTGGCTGCCGGGGGCGAAATGGCCCATGTAGGCGAGTTCCAATATGCTATTATTAATGATGACTTTCAGGTCGCTTTAACTCAACTGCAGTCCATCATTCAGTCGAGTCGCTTACATACCCCTGCCCAAGCCCAACGCCATGCCGATTTATTTAATCAACTTGGCATTAGCGCTACCGCAGCAGTACCCTTATAATATAATTGTTTTATTTACTTACATACAGGTAGAGACTTATGGCTCGTATCACGGTCGAAGACTGCTTAGACAAAATTCCAAATCGTTTTAACCTCACATTGGTAGCGGCCTATCGCGCGCGCGAATTGGCCCAAGGTCACGAACCTCGCCTCGAAACCAAAAACAAACCCACCGTTACCTCATTACGTGAAATCGCTTCCGGCGCCACCGGTTTGGAAATGCTACGTAAAGTACCCACTTAATTCGTAGAGGACAGGCAATGGCATTTTCCACACTAAAAGGGGCTTCCTCTGGTTTATTAGCCGTACTGAAAAAAAGCTCGCGTCTGGGCAGACGCAAAGCACCTGTTTCGGTACCCAAACTGGAGCCCGCTAAAAACACCATTGCCTCGCTAGCTCCCCTCACTAAAATCATCAGCAAGTACTTAGATGCCGCCGACGTAGAACGCGTGCGTGAAGCCTACCGCTTAGCTGACGAGGCTCATTTGGGCCAATTTCGCTCTAGCGGCGAACCCTACATCACCCATCCCATTGCCGTCACAGAAATTTGCGCTGGATGGAAACTCGATGCCCAATCCCTCATGGCAGCCTTATTGCATGATGTCATCGAAGACCAAGACGTCAGCAAACAAGAGCTTGCCGAAAAATTCGGCACAGACGTAGCTGAAATTGTGGATGGCGTTTCCAAACTAGAACGTTTGCAGTTTGAAACCAAAAGCCAACAACAAGCCGAAAGTTTCAGAAAAATGCTGCTGGCGATGTCACGCGATGTGCGCGTCATCCTCATCAAGCTGGCTGACCGCCTGCACAATATGCGCACCCTAGACGCCGTCAGCCCTGAAAAACAACGTCGTATTGCCAAAGAAACATTAGAAATTTATGCTCCCATCGCCCATCGTTTGGGTCTGAATGCACTATTTCGCGAGCTCCAAGATCGCTGCTTTCAAGCCATTTATCCCAATCGCTATCGAGTGCTACGCAAAGCCCTATTGGCGGCACGTGGCAACCGTCGCGACGCCCTAGGTAAAATCAGCGACGCCATTAGTTCTGCGTTACCTTCTGCTGGCATCGAAGCCGAAATCTCGGGCCGTGAAAAATCTCTCTATAGCATTTTCTGCAAAATGGTAGAGCAGAAAAAAACCTTTTCAGATGTGCTAGATATCTATGGCTTCCGCATTATCGTGCACACTCTGCCCGAATGCTATTTGGCTCTAGGTACCTTGCACCAGCTCTACAAACCCGTACCGGGCAAATTCAAAGACTACATCGCCATTCCCAAAATTAATGGCTACCAGTCTTTGCATACCACCTTAACAGGACCTTACGGGACACCAGTCGAATTCCAAATTCGCACCCGTGAAATGGATCATGTAGCCGAAGAAGGCGTGGCCTCACATTGGCTTTATAAAGATGAAGGGGTGTCTCTCAACGATCTGCAAAAACGCACTCATCGTTGGCTGCAATCCTTGCTTGATATTCAACATCAAACCGGCGACTCCAGCGAGTTCCTCGACCACGTCAAAGTCGACTTATTCCCTGATGCTGTGTATGTAAATACTCCACACGGTAAAATTATCTCTTTACCCCGTGGCGCCACACCTCTTGATTTTGCCTATACCATACATTCCGACATAGGCAACCATGCTGTAGCCGCCAAGGTCAACGAAGAATACGTTTCACTGCGCAGCGAACTCAAAAGCGGTGATCTCGTAGAGATCATTACCTCACCTGCGGCTAGACCTAGTGTGCAATGGCTGAATCACGTACGCACAGGGCGCGCACGCTCTGAGATCCGTCATTATCTGCGTACCGTGCAGTACGAGGAATCGGTCTCCTTTGGTAGACGTTTACTTAAACAGGCGCTTAATGACTTAGGCATAGACATGCCTGAAGACAACGATCCAACTTGGGATATCTTAATCAAAAGCTCAGGTGCTGCCTCACGCGAGGAAGTCTTCGCAGACATAGGCTTAGGCAAACGTTTGGCCGCAGTAGTGGCTCGTCGCTTCATTAATGACAACCCTTTACTAAAAACCACCGCAGCAGCAGTGGATGAATACACCTCCAATGCTCGTGCTCCTGTAGTAATCCAAGGCAACGAAGGTCAAGCCGTACAGCTTGCTCCTTGTTGCGGCCCGCTACCAGGAGATGCAATTATTGGCGGCATCCGCATGGGCCATGGCTTAGTGGTACACATGGCCGAGTGCGCCATCGCACAGCGTCAACAAAACAAAGAACCCGAACGCTGGATTCCTGTTATCTGGGACACCAAAACGGCCCGCCACCTCTCAACCCGCTTAGACGTCATCGTCTTAAATGAACGTGGTGTTTTAGGTCGCCTAGCTGCAGCCGTCACCGAGGCTGACTCTAATATTTTACATTTAACCATGCCCGAGGAAGACAACAGCGCTACTGGATTGTTGCACCTGACCCTACAAGTCGATAGCCGCAACCATTTGGCTCAAGTCATTCGTACCATCCGCCAAGTCCCACAAGTACAAAAAATTGCTCGCGCTAAAGGCCAAAACTAAACTAGCCTTGCTGCAACCACAAAATCAGACCATATGCCACCACCCCCACAAAGGTGGTGGCAATGGTTTTTTTGTACCAAGAATGGCTCAACAACATCAGCATTAGCGCCACACCAATTCGTAACTCATCCGACTGCCAACCCCAACGATTTTCGCCATGAGTTAAACCCACCAAAGACACCACCAAGAGCCCTACAATGGCCGCCGGGCCTAAAGCGCTCAAGACACGCTTAAAACCTGGGCGTTGAAAAACAGTCTCTAGGGTCACGTACCAACGCATAGGTAAATAGCGCAATAAATAGGTGCTCAGCCCAGCACCCACTAATAAAAAAACTATGCCACCTGCGCTCATACCAAGACCTCTTTACGCTGACTCGTTAACGCCCACACACAACCCACCACCATACCCAAAATCAAACTGGTATGCGCAGGCAAGAAAAAAGTTGCCAGCCAAGTCGCTGTAGCTGCCGCAGCAAGCAATAAACGATCAACGCTGTCTAGCATGTCTAGTAACAAAGCAAAAAACAAAGCAGGCAAAACAAAAGCCAAGGTTTGTTGCAAGATAGGATAGTGACTCAACCAATCACTTGCTAAATAAGCCCCTACAGCAGTACCTGCTACCCACGAGGCATAGGCCCCTAATTGCAATCCCAAATACCAATACGCCTTAGGCTCTATAGACAAATGCGTTAAACGCGCTCTGGCTGCTGCAAACACCTCATCGGTTAAGCCAAAAGCCATCAAAGCATATGGCCTAGGCCCCACATCCGTTGCAGAAAATTGACTTAATAAAGCAGGCCCATAAAACAAGTGACGTAAATTCACAGCAATCACAATAAGCACCATCGTCAACACATCAGTTTGCTGTGCTATTAATAACAGCAAAATAAACTGGCTGGCCCCAGCATAAATACAAACGGAGATCAGCACGGCTAACCAAGGGGCTAAATCCGCACTGACTGCGGCTACCCCAAATGAAACCGCTACAGGAAAATACCCCAACATAATGGAGCTACTGTCCCAAAAGCCTTTACTGAATGCATTTCGCATGATGTATTCTCGGATAAAAAACCCCTAAGCAGAGATCTGCTTAGGGGTTTTATGAGTAAAACCTGAATGGGTTATTCTATATCAGCAGCCAACGCCGCTTCGGCTGCTGGTAACTGCTTCACATGTAACTGTTCACGCAAAGCCTTCATAAAAATTTGCTCTTGAGCATCGCTCCAAATTTGCTGCAACTGACCTTGGATAGCAGTAACAAGCCTAGGGTCAATCTCGCCTTCTTCTTGGCCCAACACCTTAATAAGCTGATAGCCATTTGGCAGATCCACCCCTACATAAGCAGGTAATTGAGCGGTGTCCACAGCCATAAGAGCCTCTAAACTGCCAGTAGACATACTACCTGGGTCGATGCGACTCACGTACTGCTCGGTAGAGAACGCCAGATTAACGGGTTCGCCACTTTGCAATAGCTCAAGCTGCTCTTGACCTGCAGCGCGTGCGGCGGCCACGGCTTTTTCCTCTTGCAACACCTGCACCACCTGGTCATATAACTGCTCTAGGGCCGGTGCATGGGCAGGCACAAACTCATTCACCCGCACCGTCAAAATGGTATCAGAAGAAATTTCTATTACCCCAGCATTGTGCTGATCTTGTAAGGACTGTGTAGTGAACAGAGCTCGACGCACGCGTGGATCTTCGAGCAGAGCGAAGTGCTCAGAAGGCGCTATGCCTAGCTCCTCTGCCGCCAACATACGATCACGTGCGACTCCTTGTGCTGTTAACACAGGCAAGCCCAAGGCATCTGCTGCTGCATCTAGGCTTTCGGGGCTTTCGTAAACCAGTTGGGTTAACTGAGTTGCCATTTCCGCAAACTTTTCAGCAGCAAGCTGTTGACGCACCTCGTCAGCAATTTCTGCTTTAACAGACTCAAACGACTGACTTTGCTCAGGCTCGTAAGCATTCACTTTGAAAATATGATAGCCATCGGGGCCCTCTATAACGTCAGAGACCTGACCCTCTTTAAGAGCGAACACCGCATTTTGCAAGGCAATGGGCCAATTACCATGGGTAATCCAACCTAGCTCGCCGCCATTAGAAGCGCTGCCCCTGTCTTGGGAATGCTCTTGAGCCAATTCAGCAAAGGCCCCTGGGTTGGATTGGGCTTGGCTAGCAAGCGCTTTGGCTTCTTGTTGTACCGCCTGATGCTCAGAATCGTTTTTACTTAATTGCAAAAGGATATGACTCAGGTGAATACGTGCAGGGGTAATAAAACGGGCTTTGTTCTGCTCGTAGTAAGCCTCTAGGTCTTCGTCATTAACGGCTGGCACACTTTTAACAGCTGCCTCTTCGTTGAGTAATAAATAATCAACGTTCACGTAATCGGGCAAGCGCAAAGCCTCTTGATTGTTGTCATACCACGCTTGGACTTCTTCTTCAGTGACAGTCTGCTGCGCCAATACCTCTTGAGCAGCAAAATCATAGGTCTGAATCAAACGTGTTTCTAGCAAGATCTCTTCAAGTTCGCCCAACACAAAATCCGGCAAGGTCGCGGTCTGCACTACGGGAGCAATCACGCGGCTTAAAGCCAGCTCGGCGCGCTGAGATTGTTCGAAATCCTGCAAGCTCATACCCTGTTGCGCTAAAAGCATAGTATAGAGTTGTGGGGAAAACACCCCATTTTCTTGAAGCTCAGGATTGGAAGCAATGGCTTGACGTAAAGCCATATCAGAAACACTAAAACGATCTTTAGTCGCCACGTCAATGAGAACGCGACGATCCACCAAAGAATCCAGCAGTTGCTGTTTAGCCGCTGGTGTTTCAACCAGAGCAGGATCAAAGGCTCCACCCATGGAACGCTGCAGCATATTAAGCTGATTGCGACGGGCCATATCATACTCTTGGGCTGTTACTGCTTGATCACCCACAGTAACGAGCTCTTCGTCACCTGATGTATAACTACTGTAACCGCTAACACCAAGCAAGACGAACGATGGCAAAATTAAAACCAATATCACCAATAGCATCAAGCGTTGATGCTTACGAATAAAATTGAACATGAATCACCTATTAGGGGTAGGCTGCATACACACCCTTTGATTACTTGACCTAGCCAAAGAGTTTACCACTTTAGCTGTACTATGCAGCCCCTAAATCAGAGCGCGCGCAGTAAAATACTGCTTATTCTACTGTAAACCTTTTGTTATTGAATGAATTTTATGACTGAGTCTTTATCACTCTGGGCTTATCCCGAGCTAATCGCCCACCGAGGGGCAGGCAAACACGCCCCCGAAAACACCCTAGCGGCCATGCGCTTAGGGGCCAAGCACGGCTTTAAAATGGTAGAGTTTGATGTCAAGCTAAGCCAAGACGGCGCGGCTATTCTCTTGCATGATGACACGCTGGACCGCACCTCTAACGCCACCGGTTTAGCCAGTCATTACAGCCTAACCGAACTGCTTAAGTTTGACTTTGGCTCTTGGCTGAAGGCCGAGTATGTGGCTGAACCTATAGCGACCCTAAATACCGTTGCCGCTTTTACCCTAGCTCAGGACATCCACAGCAACATAGAAATCAAACCTGAGACTGGCTTCGAAGCAGAAACAGGGGCCAAAATTGCCCGACTCGCACGCGAACTTTGGCAAGACGCCACCTTGCCCCCATTACTGTCTTCTTTTTCTGAGGTTGCTTTAGCTGCTGCCAAATTAAGCGCCCCCGAACTGCCTAGAGCCTTGTTAATAGAAGGCGAAGTCCCTAACGATGTATTTGAACGCCTACAGCGCCTAGAATGCATTGCTTTGAATATAGACGATAAATTCACTACCCAAGCACTCATAGCACAAGCTCAAGAGCGTGGTTACGCCGTTTGTGTGTGGACGGTTAATGACCCACAGCGGGCAAAACAACTGCTGCAATGGGGCTGCAAAGGTATTTTTACCGATGCCATCGATACCATTGCACCTAATCTACGCTTTTAATTAAAAAAAGCGCTCATTAGGCTTGACGTAGCGCCAGTGCCCTTCGGGCAAATCACCTAAGACCACATTACCCATACGCACGCGCTTTAAGCCCACCACGCGCAAACCTACCATTTCGCACATACGGCGAATTTGGCGTTTTTTGCCTTCACGTAAGACAAAACGTAATTGGTCTTGGTTCAACCAGCTGACTTTAGCGGGACGTAAAGCGTCCCCATCTAAGGTCAAACCATGATTTAGCAAGGCCAAACCTCGCTCATCTAGGTTGCCTGTAACACGCACTAAGTATTCTTTGTCTATATGCGAGTCTTCGCCAATCAGTTGGCGCGCAATACGGCCGTCTTGCGTCAACACCAGCATACCCTGTGAATCAATATCTAAACGACCTGCCGGAGCTAAACCGCGCAAGTGTGCAGGATCAAACCGAGGGGCTTTTTTATCACGGCCTCTAGACTGGTTGTGAGCCTGAATCAAAGACACCGCATTTTTATAGCCTTTCTCGGCTTGGCCAGACACATACCCTACGGGCTTGTTAAGAATAATCGTGACACGCTGAATCTGTTTTTCGCGCGCAGTGCGATGCAAGGTGATTTTAGCCAATGGCGACGCTTTTTGCCCTAAAACAGCTTTTTGGCCATCTACACTGACCCAACCACGCTCTATAAATGCATCCGCTTCTCGGCGTGAGCACATGCCGCGATCGGCCATGATTTTTGAAATACGAATTTCCATAATTTACTTTTTAGTGCTTCACCCATATCTATGAATCAATAGATTCAAGGGAAGCGATTAGTGTTATTTAGTGCATAAAAGCTTAATAGCTAAGAAAGCCAATCAAAAAAGAGGGCTGTCTTGCTTGTTCAGAGGGGGGCTAGCACCCTCACCGCCCAGGCTAAATAGCAGCTAAACCGGTTTCCCCTGTACGTATACGAATGACTTGCTCTACGGCTGTAACAAAAATTTTGCCGTCACCAATTTTGCCGGTTTGAGCGGCCCGCACAATGGCCTCTATGACCTCATCACAACGACTAGCAGGCACAATCACATCCAAGCGGATTTTGGGTAAAAAATCTACGACGTACTCTGCACCACGATAGAGTTCAGTGTGGCCTTTTTGTCGCCCAAAACCTTTTACCTCAGTAATGGTTAACCCGTTTAAATCCAACTCACTTAGGGCTTCACGCACTTCGTCTAATTTAAAAGGCTTGATAATAGCGGTGACTTGCTTCATCTTTTCCCAGAGCAAAAATAATCAATGGCATATATTAGCATTAAGCGTCATCTAAGATTTCTTTTATGTAGTGCAAATCACCACCGTTAGGCTTAAAAGCCTCTCTAAAATCTGAACCTGCGGGAGCTTGATATAAACGCAACCCCATTTCAGGCAAAATAGCTAACAAATGATCAAAAATATCGCCTTGCAAACGCTCATAATTAATCCACGCAGTATCATCACTAAAACAATACACTTCGATAGGAATCCCTTCGGCGGTAGGCTCCATCATGCGCACCATCATGATCATATCGGGATGCACCCCTTTTTTGCGTTTAATATATTCATTCGCATAGGCCCTAAACGTACCTATATTTGTTAGTCTACGGCCATTGATGGGGTCTCCACCTTCGGAGCTGAGCTCTTCATTAAAAGCGCGGATATCCGCTTGCTTTTCTTTTAAATACGGCCCTAACAAAGCAAAACGTTTTAAGTCTTTTACATCGGCCTCAGACAAAAACCGCACCGAGCTTGCATCAACACGCAGGCTGCGTTTAATACGGCGCCCACCTGACTCGAACATATGACGCCAGTTTTTATAACTACCTGCAAACAATTGATAGGTAGGAATTGTGGTGACGGTCTTATCCCAGTTTTGCACTTTGACGGTATGTAATGCGATATCGATCACAAAACCATCGGCTCCGGTCTGGGGCATTTCAATCCAGTCGCCCACCCGCAACATATCATTGGAATTCAGCTGTGAGCTTGCTACCACAGACAACAAAGTGTCTTTAAACACCAACAACAAAACAGCAGACAGCGCCCCTAAACCAGACAGCATCAACATAGGTGATTTGCCCATGAGCACGGAAATCACCAAAATAACGCCAAAACTCCAAAAAATAATCCGTGCGACTTGGATATAACCTTTAATGGAAGCCGCAGACTGCGCTTGGGTCCGGTCTTTGAAATCTTGCCAACACAACAAAAGACCACTAATTGCCCTAAAGAGGTAAAAAAACCCCGAAGCCAAAACAATTCTAAAGACCACTTGTAGTGTTTCCTGGCTCATGGGAATCAGGCTTAAACCAGTCGCCACCATAAAA
This sequence comes from uncultured Paenalcaligenes sp., assembly GCA_947632305.1. Lineage (GTDB taxonomy): Bacteria > Pseudomonadota > Gammaproteobacteria > Burkholderiales > Burkholderiaceae_B > Paenalcaligenes. Next base: position 18,738 of record CANROS010000035.1, read on the forward strand.
AGCGGAATAGCAGTAGACACCCTGTCTTTGATCCGATATTTAATTAAAAGATCAAGCCAGTCTTTTTTGCCAGTGCGTAATAAAGCCTGCCCTACAACCGTACTGAGCACGGTTTTAGTGACCATGCGCAACAACACAAACAACAGCACTAAAAATAACGCACCAGCCAGCCCTTGCATCCATGGCTCTGGCAAATACTGATAAATCCAATCCCTAACAGGCCAAGTGCTCACATTTAGGGTGGACTCAAGTTCCAACAACAATCCACTTTCTGACATAAATAAAAAATGCTAAAACGCTAAGACTTAAAAAGGTTAACATAAGGCTATTGATTTGATCTCTCTTTTATTGAATATCTATGCCTAATCAACCCAATAACCAAAATCAATTCGCAAACAAATCCCAAGCGTGGTCAGCTCGCTTTTCCGAACCCGTTTCGGATCTGGTCAAACGCTACACCGCCTCTGTGGATTTTGATAAACGTTTGGCTTTGTTTGACATTCAAGGTTCCCTCGCCCACGCTCAAATGCTCGCCAAAGTCGGCGTCATTACTGAACAAGACCAGCGCGATATTCAGCGCGGCATGGAACAAATCATCCAAGAAATCGAAGCAGGCCAGTTTGAATGGCTACTTGATCTTGAAGATGTGCACCTAAACATTGAAAAACGCTTGGTGGAAATCATTGGTGATGCCGGCAAGCGTTTACACACCGGTCGCTCTCGTAACGACCAAGTGGCAACGGATATTCGTTTGTGGCTACGCGCCGAAATCGATCACAGCGCCCAACTGTTATTTGATTTACAAAAAAGCTTAGCCACTCTAGCTTTAGAACACGCTGATACTATTTTACCTGGTTTCACCCATTTACAAGTCGCTCAGCCCGTGACCTTTGGTCATCACCTATTAGCCTACGCGGAAATGTTCAATCGCGACCACGAGCGCCTCGTGGACTGTCGCAAACGCGTCAATCGCTTGCCTTTGGGGGCCGCAGCCTTAGCGGGTACAACGTACCCCATTGACCGCGAACTGACCGC
>CANROS010000036.1 GCA_947632305.1 uncultured Paenalcaligenes sp.
CAATATCTGCGGCACGCTGACATTGCGATACTGCGGGCGCTGCTTTTGGGCGGTATCAGACATGAAGGCCTCGAAGTAAAAAAGAAATCTTAGTAACTACTAATTAACCAGATCTGCGTTATTTTCCCCTATTTAGAGGAATCTCGCAGATAAACTGTCCAGTAATTTTAATTTAGACTGTTTCGGTAATGAAAGTGATCTGTCATATAGAGCCCTTGACGGACTTCCATCGGTCGTTCGCTATAAGTATAAGCAACTCGCTCTACTTGCAGTAGAGGCGTGCCTTCGGGGATCTGTAAACGAACGGCCGACTCGGTATCTGCTGCCACGGCACGAATGCTTTCTTCGGCGCGTAGCATGCTGACACCGTACTCACCCTCAAACCAAGCATATAAGGGCTCACGATTTTCATTGACTGCCTCGGAGCTTAAACCCTTAAACACATGCGCCGGTAACCAAATAGTATCAAGAATAGTGGGCTTGCCATCAAAGGACAACACGCGCTGAATGTTAATAACAGTGTCCACCGTACGTAACGCGAGTAACGTGGCTATGGGCGCTGGTGCTTTTAAGCGAGTAAAGCCAGTGATTTCGCTGCGAGTGCTGGGCTGGTGACCATCATCGGGCGTTAAGCGTAAAAAGCGATACCGCACTTTGGCTTCATTATGCGTAGAGACAAACGTGCCCTTGCCTTGGCGTCGGATAAGCAAGTTATCAGCGGCTAATTCGTCAATGGCTTTACGTACCGTGCCTTGGCTGACCTGAAAACGAGCTGCTAAATCCAGTTCGCTGGGGATGGCTTCGCCTGGCTTCCATTCGCCTTGATCCAAACTTTTCAAAAGCAACGCTTTAATTTGTTGATACAGCGGACTGTAAGCTGTGCTTCGTTCAGGATGGGTGTTTGAGACTGAGTTAGATTCAGACATAATTTATGTAATACCAAATCTATGCCTAAGCATGTCAATGGTTACTAAAAAAGAAGTAAGCCATATTTTGGCATGCAAACACTTTTCTGTCTAACACTCTTGTGTCTTATATAAGATACAAGACGATTAGCGTATTCTCTGAGTTGGTCTAGCTAGTAAAAAGCATTAAACTCTAGCAAAAGCTGTCCTTTGTTTTCCAACAATTTGGAGTTAACACTCATGAGCAAACCCGCAATGCGCGTCGCCGTTACAGGCGCAGCCGGACAAATTGGCTACGCCTTATTATTCCGCATCGCTTCTGGCGAAATGCTAGGAAAAGATCAGCCAGTTATCTTACAACTTCTTGAAATTCCTGACGAAAAAGCACAACAAGCCCTTAAAGGCGTCATCATGGAACTCGATGATTGTGCTTTCCCGTTGTTACAAGACATCACTGCTCACAGCGACCCTCGCGAAGCATTTAAAGACGCAGACGTCGCTATTTTGGTTGGAGCTCGCCCTCGTGGCCCCGGTATGGAGCGCAAGGATTTACTATCCGTTAACGCCAAAATCTTTACCGAACAAGGCAAAGCACTCAATGACGTAGCCAGCCGTGACGTCAAAGTACTTGTGGTCGGCAACCCCGCCAATACCAATGCTTACATTGCGATGAAATCCGCTCCGGACCTACCGGCGAAAAATTTCACTGCTATGCTGCGTTTAGACCACAACCGTGCTTTGTCTCAGCTAGCGGACAAAGCCAATATTGCTGTGGCTGACATTGAAAAACTCGTGGTGTGGGGCAACCACTCCCCAACTATGTACCCTGATATTCGTTTCGCTACGGTAAATGGCGCGGGTCTAAAAGACCAAATCAATGACGACGCCTGGAACAAAGACACCTTTATTCCTACCGTGGGTAAACGTGGTGCTGCCATTATCGAAGCCCGCGGCTTGTCCTCTGCGGCCTCAGCCGCTAATGCCGCCATTGATCATATCCATGACTGGATTCTCGGTTCTAATGGCAAATGGGTCACAATGGGCATTCCTTCTGATGGCTCTTACGGTATTCCCGAAGGCATCATTTACGGTTTCCCCGTGACCACGGAAAATGGCGAGTACAAATTGGTCGAAGGCCTTGAAATCGACGAATTTTCACGTGAGCGTATGGACTACACCTTGAACGAGCTCCTCGAAGAGCGCGAAGGTGTGAAAGACCTCTTGCCTTAACGAAAAAAAAGCCCGATCTATTCGGGCTTTTTTATTTCTTTTAGCTGTCTAAATACAATAACCTCATCCCGGAGGAGACAATGACCCACGCTGAAACCACCCCACGCCCTAAAAAATCCGTTGCCCTCTCTGGTATCGTCGCGGGCAATACCGCATTAAGCGCCGTAGGCTCCAGTGGCAACGCTTTGTTTTACCGCGGTTACGATATTTTAGATTTGGCCCCGGTATGTGAATTTGAAGAAATCGCCTACCTATTGATATATGGCAAGCTGCCTAATCCCAACGAACTCAGCCACTACAAACAAAAACTGGCTGGTTTACGTGCTTTGCCCAATGACTTAACTCGTGTCCTCGAATGCTTGCCTGCGGCCAGCCACCCTATGGATGTGTTACGTACCACCGTTTCCGTACTTGGTTGTGTCTTGCCTGAAAAAGAAAATCAGTCCTTAGCCGGGGCGCGCGATATTGCAGACCGACTGATCGCTTCGTTGGGCTCTGCTTTGCTGTACTGGTATCACTATAGTCACCGTGGCGAAATCATTGAAGTCCAAACAGAAGATGACGGCATCGCCGAACACTTCTTACATTTACTGCATCAAAAAAAGCCCAGTCATGCGTGGACTCATGCACTGAATGTCTCCATGAACCTGTATGCCGAGCATGAGTTCAATGCCTCTACCTTTACCAGCCGGGTTATTGCAGGTACAGGTTCGGACATGTACTCAGCCCTTAGCGGTGCCATCGGTGCACTACGGGGACCCAAACACGGCGGCGCTAACGAAGTCGCCCTTGAGATACAGCAACGCTACGACAACGTCACCGAGGCCGAAACCGATATACACCAACGTATTCAAAATCGTGAAGTCATTATCGGCTTTGGCCATCCAGTGTATACCGTCTCTGATCCACGCAACGCCATCATCAAAGACGTTGCGTTGCAACTCTCCGAACAAGCCCAAAGCCCCACCCTCTTTCACATCGCTCAACGCATAGAACAACTCATGTGGGATGAGAAAAAAATGTTCCCTAACTTGGACTGGTATGCCGCCGTGGCTTACCATCGTCTAGGAATCCCCACTTCAATGTTTACCCCTTTATTTGTTATGGCGCGTACCGCAGGGTGGTCAGCTCACGTCATAGAACAGCGTCAAGATGGTAAAATTATCCGGCCCACAGCAAATTATGTGGGGCCCGAGCCTCGAGAATTCATATCGATCAATGCACGTTAAGCTCAGTCAAAAGCGACTTAGGTCGCTTTTTTAACGAGGTCTATTATGTCCCTAGCTATCCATCATCACATAGAACAATCTCGTTTCGAGTACGAACATCAAGGTTTACTCAGCGTTTTAGACTACCAGTTGCACAATGACATCATGTCTATTGTGCATACCTATGTTCCTAAGGCACTTGCTGGCCAGGGAATTGCTGCGGCCCTAACCGAAGCTGCCTTGCTGTGCGCACGCAACAATCAGTGGAAAGTACGCCCTGTGTGTAGCTATACCACAACGTATTTGCAGCGCCACCCCGAATTTCAAGACCTGACTGTCCACTAGGTCTTATGTCTTATATAAGACCATTGCTTAGCAGTACAGTTACTCTTACAATATACCTAAGACCGAAGCTTCTATAGCTCAGATTCAACTCACTAACCTCAATAGGCCGCAACATGCTGGAAACTTACCGCCAACACGTTGCCGAACGCGCTGCGTTAGGCATCCCTGCGCTACCTCTTTCTGCGCAACAAACCGCCGATCTCATCGAACTGATCAAAAACCCACCTGCAGGCGAAGAAGCCTTCTTGCTTGATCTCATCACTTACCGCGTCCCTGCTGGTGTGGATGATGCAGCTAAAGTAAAAGCCTCATACCTAGCCGCTGTGGCATTGGGTGCAGAATCCAATCCCTTATTTGATAAAAAACGTGCTACCGAATTGCTAGGCACTATGCTTGGTGGTTACAACATCGCTCCTTTAATCCAGCTTCTTGACGATGCTGAGCTAGCGCCAGTCGCTGCCGAAGGCTTAAAACACACCTTGTTGATGTTTGATGCTTTCTACGATGTCAAAGACAAAGCAGATCAAGGCAACGTCTACGCTCAAGCCGTATTGCAAAGCTGGGCCGATGCAGAATGGTTCACTTCCCGCCCTGAAGTCCCCGAAAGCCTCACCCTAACTGTCTTCAAAGTTTCTGGCGAGACCAACACGGATGACTTGTCTCCTGCACCGGATGCCTGGAGCCGTCCAGATATTCCGCTACACGCTTTGGCCATGCTCAAAAATCCTCGCCCGGGTATTGAGCCCGATGAGCCAGGCAAAGTCGGCCCTGTCAAACTAATCAATGAGCTAAAGCAAAAAGGCCATATTGTTGCTTATGTGGGTGACGTGGTCGGTACCGGCTCCTCACGTAAATCCGCCACAAACTCTGTGCTTTGGTTTACGGGTGATGACATTCCTTACGTACCCAACAAACGCTTTGGTGGTATTTGTTTGGGTAGCAAGATTGCTCCGATCTTCTATAACACCATGGAAGACGCAGGCGCCTTGCCTATAGAGTTAGACGTTTCTCAAATGGAAATGGGCGATGTAGTAGAACTACGTCCCTACGAAGGCAAAGCACTGAAAAATGGCGAAGTGATCGCCGAATTCAGCGTGAAATCTGACGTGCTGTTTGACGAGGTTCGTGCCGGTGGCCGTATTCCTTTAATCATTGGCCGTGGTCTTACCACCCGTGCACGCGAAGCCCTAGGCTTAGCCCCCACTGATTTGTTCCGCTTGCCCTCCGTTCCCGCTAACTCTGACAAAGGCTTTACGCTAGCGCAGAAAATGGTGGGTCGCGCTTGTGGTTTAGCTGAAGGCCAAGGCGTACGTCCTGGTACCTACTGCGAGCCTCGCATGACTACCGTAGGTAGCCAAGACACCACCGGTCCTATGACTCGTGACGAACTAAAAGACTTGGCTTGCTTAGGCTTCTCCTCCGACCTAGTGATGCAGTCTTTCTGTCACACAGCCGCCTACCCTAAGCCCATCGACGTGAAAACGCACCACGAGCTGCCTGATTTCATCAGCACACGTGGCGGTGTTTCTCTACGCCCAGGCGACGGTATTATCCACTCTTGGCTCAACCGTATGTTGTTGCCTGACACCGTGGGTACGGGTGGTGATTCTCACACTCGCTTCCCCATCGGCATCAGCTTCCCAGCGGGCTCTGGTCTAGTGGCCTTTGCTGCCGCTACCGGTGTTATGCCTTTGGATATGCCTGAATCCGTATTGGTACGCTTCAAAGGTGAAATGCAACCTGGCGTGACATTGCGTGACCTAGTCAATGCCATTCCTTTGTACGCCATCAAACAAGGCCTACTCACCGTAGAAAAATCCGGCAAAGTGAACATCTTCTCCGGTCGTATCCTAGAAATCGAAGGCCTCCCCAATCTGAAGATTGAACAAGCTTTTGAACTTTCCGATGCGTCTGCTGAGCGTTCTGCTGCAGCATGTACCGTACGTCTAGACAAAGACCCCATCATCGAATACCTCAACAGCAACATCACGCTATTGAAGTGGATGATCGCCAATGGCTACGAAGACGAACGCACCATCCTGCGTCGCATCAAAGCCATGGAAGAATGGCTAGCAAACCCACAGTTGCTCGAGCCCGATGCTGACGCGGAATACGCCGCTGTGATCGAAATCGATTTAGCCGATATCCACGAGCCTATCGTTGCTTGCCCGAACGACCCAGACGATGTCAAAACCTTGTCTGACGTAGCCGGCACACCGATTGACGAAGTCTTTATTGGTAGCTGCATGACCAACATCGGTCACTTCCGTGCGGCCTCCAAACTGCTCGAAGGCAAACGTGATATTCCAACACGTCTATGGGTGGCTCCTCCCACCAAGATGGACCAAGCCCAGCTAACCGAAGAAGGCCACTACGGCGTTCTAGGCGTAGCCGGCGCTCGTATGGAAATGCCAGGTTGCTCTTTATGTATGGGTAACCAAGCTCAAGTACGCGAAGGCGCTACAGTAATGTCCACCAGTACCCGTAACTTCCCGAACCGTCTGGGTAAAAACACCAACGTGTTCTTGGGTTCTGCTGAACTGGCTGCCATTTGCTCCCGTCTAGGTCGTATTCCTACACGCGAAGAATACCTCGCTGACATGGGCATTTTAGAAGCCAATAGCGACGACATCTATCGCTACATGAACTTTGACCAAATCGAAGAGTTCAAAGAAATTGCCGACACCGTAGACTAATCCGCTACAGTTTAGGTCCAACCCCTTGAAGCCCTAGGCCTCAAGGGGTTTTTTTATCGCTATTCTCCATAAGGGCAGGTACACTGTACGTTTTGCTGTTTGTTAGGAATGTTCATGGTTGACTCGACCGTCTCTAATACCGTGTTGCATCATAAAGCTCACGATCTACTCGCCCTTATTGAGGCGTTAAATCACTCAGGCTCACGCCTAGAGGATCAGTTCTGGGAAACCAAGCTGACCGAATCCGTCCAAGAGCTTTTAGTGGATCCGGACAGCACTCTCTTAGAGCAATTGCTGGATTACCTTTCTAGCTCTAATCAATTCGAACTGTATGATGTGTTAATCACGCTGATTGAGGGGGTCGCCGAAGCCGCCACCCTAACACACCAAGGCAAACAGTACGAAGTGCTTTTGGTCACTGCTCCCATCACAGCTTGGACTCGTTATCAGTTGCCCGATGGTGTGCTTAACCACGATCAGCATGAAAAACTCTTGACCCTGTTTAAAAGCTATGCCGGTTCAGAGGCCAAAGTGGCCGTACTCGGTCAACTTCTCAGTTTTGATCAGCTGCCCAAAAGCTTTGCTCTGGCTCACGAATTCACGGCTCAATTAGGGCGCTTAGCCTTAGAAGCCCAGACCACTACAATTGAGTTAGATCACCAAGAAGACGGCATTGCTTTATTAGCGGATACCAAATTTATTGTGTGTGCTATTGCTACGCCCACTGAAGTAGCTGCTTTTGGCTGGCAACAAAGCGCCAACCCTTTGCTAGCCCGCCAACAAAGTCAGGCCAATTGGACCGAGCAGTGCGCACACCTGCTCAGCAGTGTGTTTGCAGGTTGCCAAACCGAATATTTACCCCCGGATGGCTACTATCACAACACTCGCACCAGCGACAAACTCATGCGCCCTCTGGCCATTAAAGCCGCAGTAAACTGGCTAGGTTTGGTCACCCAATCAGAAACAGCTGAAATTTCTGCAGTTATTGCTCGCTGCGGCGAAGACGACACCGAAGAACTCCGTATTGGCCTAACCGTAGAAAACAACCCTGAGATTCTCTATGGTTGCGTCTGGCCCATTTTCAGCAAAGAAGAAACCGATCGCTCCAGCTCTCACTATGAAGACAGCGCCCAAATCATTCAAAATATCTTGACCGATTTAGGTATTGAATCCATTGTCTTTTTAGCTGGTTTATACGATCCTGAGTTCTGTGATGACTGTAGCGCGCCCGCTTTTCCTACGCACAAAGGCGAGCTACAGCACCCTTATCTGCCCGAAGAGCTTGATTTCTCTCCAGCGCCTTTGCACTAAATGAAACCTCAGAAAATCGATTTATTTTGTCAGGTAGTCGATAACTATGGGGATATAGGCGTCTGCTGGCGCTTGGCGCAACAACTACAGCATCACGTTGAACTGCGCTTATTTGTGGATGATTTAACCGCCTTTCAACGCATTGAGCCTCAGGTTAACTCAAGCGCCACCACGCAACGAGTGCAAAACACCCAAGTCATTACTTGGTCTGCAGCGCATCAATGCCTACCTGCTCCGGTAGTCATTGAAGCGTTTGGCTGCCATCTGCCCGAGCAGTACAGTAGGCAAATGGTCAACCAAACAGAACTTTGGATTAATTTAGAGTATTTAAGCGCTGAGTCATGGATAGAAAGCGTGCATGCGCTGCCCTCACCTCAAGCCAATGGCGTTGTTAAATATTTTTTCTTTCCTGGTTTCACTACCAAAACAGGTGGGCTACTACGCCCCACTGAGCTGCTGTCTGTAACGCGAGAGGTGACGTTTTGGCAGCGCTTAGGTTTAACACAAGCACCCCACACTGACAAAGTGGCCTTTGTTTTTCCATACACAAATGCGCCCTTAGATCTGCTGTATCAAGCTCTGGCTGCCCAAACAGAAAGCTGGAGTGTGCTGCTGGCCGCTACGGCCCCAGCTCCCAGCTTACTCCAACAACAAATGCTACCTATTTACCGCTTACCCTTTATGGCTCAAGCTCAATTCGATGCCCTGTTGGATTATGCCGATCTGAATCTGGTACGCGGTGAAGACTCGTTTGTGCGGGCGATCTGGGCACAAAAACCCTTTATTTGGCAGCCTTATCTCCAAGACGAGCAAGCCCATCTGCTCAAGCTCCAGGCATGGTTAAACACCACAGTGTTCGATGCTGCAACGCAACAACTGATCTATCAGTGGAACACAAACGAACTTGGCCTCGCCACACTCGCTGAAGCACTACAACAACTGCCTCATTGGCGCCAACAATGTGCTCATTATGCTCAGTCTTTACAGCAACAAACTGACCTTGCCACACAATTACTCGCTTTTTGTTCGCAAACCGGTCAGAAAACGGTAAAATAGTTTTTTTCTTCTCCGCTTTAGCAAAAACAAAAATGTTTTTATTCTTTGTCAGCCAACATTGTGCCTATTGCGTGCGGAGTCACCTTTCATCGGAGTTTTTATATCTATGAAAACCGCACAGGATTTACGCGTTGGTAACGTAGTAATGATCGGCAGTGAGCCTTTGGTCGTACAACGTGCTGAATACAACAAATCAGGTCGTAACAGCGCTGTTGTTAAACTTAAATTCAAAAACCTGCTATCTGGCAGCGCCAGCGAAGGGGTTCATAAAGCAGACGAAAAATTTGAAATCGTCCTGCTAGAGAAAAAAGAGTGTAGCTACTCTTATTTTGCAGAACCAATGTATGTCTTCATGGATACCGAGTACAACCAGTACGAAATCGAAGCCGACAACATGGGTGACGCGCTGAATTACCTCGAAGACGGTATGACAGCTGAAGTGGTGTTCTACGATGGCCGTGCCATTTCTGTAGAGTTACCCACTACTATTGTACGTAAAATCGAATACACCGAACCGGCTGTACGTGGCGACACATCAGGCAAAGTCATGAAACCCGCTCGTTTAGCTACAGGTTACACCATTGCTGTACCTATGTTCTGCGAGATCGATGACAATATCGAAATCGATACCCGCACCAACGAATACCGCAGCCGCGCTAACTAATCCTAGCAACGCTAAAAAAACGCCCTTTACTGTATTTATGTAAAGGGCGTTTTTGATTCAATTCAGCTTACTTTCATCTAGATAATCCGGAATAGCCACGACGGCAATGCCGTCTTCGCGTAACGCTTCGTACTCGTCCTGAGTCGCTGAGCCTCGAATTGCGCGCTCAGGTGCCTCGCCTTCGTGAATTTTACGGGCTTCTTGGGCAAACTCTGGACCCACATCATCCGTCTGCTTGATGGCTTGCTTCATTTGCTGCCAGAGCTCGGCCTGCATGGCCTCAAGGGTTACGCCGCTAGCAGAATCACTCGTTTGCACTGCCGTGCTTGCCGCTTGATCTGAGGTCGAAGAATTGTTGCCCACCCCATGACGCAAGTTCAAACGGGGAGCCGACAGCTTTTTAGTCAGCTCGCTACTATTACAAACCGGACAGGACAACCACCCTGCTTGGCGTTGTTGTTCATAATCCTCATGCGACCGAAACCAAGCCTCAAACACATGCCCATGTTCACACGCCAAATCAAAAACTTTTAATGCCATAATCTGCTTTTAGTTAATCGTAGCCTCTAGAGACAAACGCGGCACAGAGGCCAACAGCTGCTGCGTTACGGGCTGCTGCGGCTGCAATAACACCTGCTGCGCAGACCCCATTTCTATTATTTTACCTTTATCCATCACAGCAACACGATCTGCAATATACTCCACCACACTAAAGTTATGAGTAATAAACAAATACGCTAGCCCAGTCTCTTTTTGCAATTGAATCAATAAATCCAAAATCTGGGCTTGCACAGAGACATCCAGCGCCGAGGTGGGCTCATCACAAATTAATACCTGCGGCTCTACCGCCAAAGCTCGAGCTATCGCGATGCGTTGTCGTTGGCCGCCGGAAAACTCATGAGCATAACGTTGCATGCTATTGGCTGGCATAGCGGTTAACTCCAACAGCTCTTTAATGCGCTGTTGGCGCTGGGCTGCGGACCAATGCGGTTGCAGGCTTTTTAAGCCCTCTGCCAGAATATCTCCCACCATCATACGTGGGTTCAGCGAAGCAAATGGGTCTTGAAAAACAATTTGAATGATTTTACGTTGCTGCGCTAATTGCGCGCCACGACTCAACAAAATATCTTGCCCAGCCAATTGCGCCTGCCCACTCACTTGAACTTGCTCATCCATTAAGCGCAACAAGGCTTTAGCCACCGTGCTCTTGCCGCAACCCGAGGCCCCCAACAACGCCAAGGTTTCCCCTTTGTATAAATCAAAACTAAGCTCACGCACTACCGGTATGGCAGGACTCGCTTTAAACAAGTGACGTTTTTGTTTATAGCTTATGACCAGATCCTGAACCGACAAAACGGGTGAGGCTTGCTCTTGCTGAGGCTGTAAAGGCGTAGGAAGACCGTATTTTTTTTCACGTTGAGCAAAACTAGGAACGGCTTCTAGTAACTGACGAGCATAAGCGTGCTCGGGGTGTTTGAAAAAAGCCTCGGCCGAGCTTTGTAAAACAAGGCGCCCCTGCCGTAACAACCCGATCTGATCTGCCATCTGCTGCACCACAGCCAAATCATGTGTAATGAGCAGCACGGTTAAGCCCAGCTCTTGTTGCATGTCTTTTAAAAGCTGGAGAATTTGCGCTTGTACCGTTACATCCAAAGCCGTGGTGGGCTCATCAGCGATCAATACATCCGGCTCTACCGCCAAGGCCATTGCAATCATAATGCGTTGTCTTTGGCCCCCTGAAAACTGAAAAGGATAATCATGAAAACGCTGTGCCGGTTCGGGGATACCGACTTTCTCTAGCCATTGAATAGCTCGTTTTTTAAGTTCTGGGCCGCGATACGTCGTATGAAGCCGCATATTTTCTAACAGCTGATCGCCGATGCGTAAAACAGGATTTAAACACGTAGCGGGCTCTTGGAAAATCATGGCGACCTTGCCCCCTCTGACAGCACGCATTTGCGCTTCGCTAAGGGCAAACAGATCCGTCTCAGCCAAAGATACCTTTCCCGCATCAATCCGGGCCGCATCCGGCAGCAAACGCATAATAGCCAAGGCCGTCATGCTTTTACCACTGCCCGACTCACCGACCAAAGCAAAGGTCTGACCCGCTTTTAAAGTAAAGCTTAGATCTGCAACCGCGTGATGATCTGTGCCCGCTATTTTAATAGAGAGCCCTTGGATATTAAGCATGACGGGCTCCTTGACCTTCAATGCGGCGCACTCTGGGGTCAAAAGCGCGCTGTACTGCGTCAGAAAATATATTCGCGGCCAACACCAAGGTTAATAAAAAGAAAAAAGCGCCAACCAAGTTCCACCAAATCATAGGATCTCTAGACATTTCTAAACGGGCTGCATCAATCATGGTGCCAAAAGAAGACATACTAGGATCGACTCCTATGCCTAAGTACGACAAGACGGCTTCATATAAAACCAAGCCAGAGAACTCCAACACCATTGTAATCAAGACCAAATGCATCACATTTGGAAGTAGATGGCGCGTCATAATGCCCCAAGGACCCACGCCAAATGCCCGAGCAGCTTGCACATACTCTAATTCGCGTAATTTTAAGACCTCGGCCCGCAATAAACGACATAGACCCGCCCAACCCGTAAAACCTAAAATCAAACACAATACCAATAGGCGCAAATCGGCACGGGCTGCGATGGTGTCAAACAGATCCGCATGACGCTCTATATACACCTGCATCATGAGCACACAAGCTGCAATTAACAACACGCCAGGGATAGAGGTTAGGGTGGTGTAAATGTATTGAATCACATCATCCACCCACCCTTTGAAATAGCCTGCAGCAATGCCAAAAATCAAAGCGGGGGGCAACATAGCCAGCGTTGTTAAGGTCCCAATCACCAAAGCCGTTCTGATACTTTTAAAACATTGAAAAAGCACATCATTACCCGAACGGTCTGTACCCAACAGATAATAAAAACGACTAAAGATATAAATCGTTATCAGGGCAGACAGCAAGAGCGTAAGGCTGAACCAAAGACTTTTCCACGGGAAAGTCGGATGGCGCCTTGCCCCTGCTCGGCAGCTGAGGCCCAAACCAATAGCAAGCACCGCACAGCTCCCCAAAGCCCAGAGGCTTAAACGCCAAAGCTGACGGGTATGCTCGGAAGCCGATGACACATGAAGCGCAGCATTGTCTAAAGCGGGAAAATCCCGTTTCACCTCCCCTTCAAAAATCATGCTTTCTTTGAAAAATAAATGCGTGGATAAAGGGGCCGAATAACTACGCTCTTTTTTTGCCATACCTGCCGCCTCTAGTACATCGTCCAACACGGATCTAGAGATAGGGGAATAACGCGGCTCCGTTTGACCTTCAATGGCAGGCAACATAGGACGATAATGAATGGAATCCAAAAGCCCTACCACCACAAAAAAGCTCAATATCACACCACAAGCCACCGCAGAAGGCGTATAGAACACACTACGCCACGCTTGGCGCAGCGCTGGTGTATGCAGCACATGCCACACATACCCAAGTGCCATGACCACCATCAGCCACACAAAACCATCCGTCCACATGATTTCTAATTTAGGCATATGCTTTACTCAAAACGTACTCGAGGATCAACCAAAGTATAAGAAATATCGGCCAGAATCAGTCCCACTATATAAAGTGCAGACCCCAAAAACACCATGGCACGCACAATAGAAAGATCTTGTGCGTTAATGGCCTCAATGGTGTAACTTCCCAAGCCTGGAATACCAAAAAAGGATTCGGCAATTAAGCTGCCCATAAACAATAAGGGAATAGCCGTGACCGCCCCTGTCAAAATAGGCAGCAATGCATTACGTAATAAGTGTTTAAAGAGCACCTGATACTCTGACAACCCCTTGGCGCGTGCTGTACGAATATAGTCTTTACTGGCTTCTTCTAAAAACAAGCTACGATAAAACCGCGACTCGCCCCCTATGCGCGACACAATGCCAATGAGCACCGGCAAAAGCAAAAATCGCGTGGTATCTAAGCCCGAGGTCCAACCCGAGTACGGAACCCAAGCCAGCACTTTAGCGAACAGCCATTGCCCAGCAATAATATAAAAAAGGCCAGAAATGGAGAGCAAGACCACACAAAACACCACCCCATAAAAATCAATGCGGGTGTGTTTAAAGAAAACCAAAAATAAAGCAAAAGCCACCGAAACGGCCAGACCTAAGATAAATGTCGGTATAGCCAAGGCCAAGCTAGGCCCCATTCTGGTTTTAATCTCGTGTCCTATGTCGTGCCCACTATCAGAAAAACCAAAATCCCAGCGTAATAAAGGCACAGAGCGCTCATAAAAAATAGTGTCCTGTACCGCTGCTAACCCCGTTTTGTCACTATTAATGAATAAAGGTTTGTTATAGCCCTGCTGCTCTTTCCACTGTTCAATGGCCTCGGTGGACACACGTTGACCCCCAATCGCTAAACGCGCCATATCATCGGGAGTATTAACCGTAAAAAACAGCACAAAGGTTAATAAGTTCACACCGAGTAGTATCAGTACCCCGTAGCCTAAGCGCCGCAAAATATATCTCAGCATGCCCCCTCCTTGTGTACGGCTTGTTGTTCACGTTGGCGTAACGCGCGCCCGACTAACAACAAACCCACCATCGCCAAAGCGGCTAAACCCCACAAAGGCCACCATACGGGTTGATTCCAGAGTGCTTGTTTTTCTACCCGTACCTTCGGATCTATACGCAAATACTGAATGGCATTACGCACCATTTGGGAAGGCTTCGCATTATGAACCCACTGCTGGTACACGCCGCCTGAATTCGGCACATAACCAAACATCCACGGCGCATCGTTTTGTACTATTTGCACCATTTGAGCAATCACCGCGTCTTTTTCAGGGCCATCATCTAAAAAGCGCATCGTTTCAAATAAAGCGTCATATTCCGCACTGCTATAATTGCTCGCATTCTCGCCACCGCCCTGAGCCCGAGCATGTGGACCATACAGCAAAAACAAAAAGTTTTCCGCATCTGGGTAGTCCGCGACCCAACCCCACATAAACATTTGCGCCACCCCTCGCTGCATTTTGTCTTGAAAGCGATTGTAATCCGTAGCGCGTACCTCCATCTGCACCCCTATTTTGGCAAGCTGCCTACGCATCCAGTCTAAGCTAGCACTGGCCCCCATCCCGCCAGCCGAATCAAAATACAAAATCAAAGGCACACCGGTCTGTTCGTCTCGGCCATCAGGATAGCCCGCCTTGGCTAGCAAAGCCTTGGCCTCGGCAATGGACTTACGTTGTACAAAATTATCTTTTAATTCGTATACCGTGTCGTTCATTCCCTCTGGAGTGGGCGTATACCCCCGTACACCTGGCGGCAATGGCCCATGTGCAATCAAGCCCTGATCATTTTGAAAAATAGTAACGAACTCCTCCCAATCAAAAGCAATACTAATGGCTTGCCTTAGATAGCGATTTTTCTGGGCTTGCTCGGGTGTGTCACCCCCACCTACCACTGGATCTAACCAGTTAAAACCAAAATAAAATAACTGCGACTCAGCTAAGGTACGTAGGTCTAAACCACGCTCTTTGTAGAGTGCCGCCTTGTCGGGGGAGTCCTCTGCGGCTACGGTCATAGCGACACCGTAATCCCCGCGCTCTACTTGCGGAATATCATAATAGCCCTGTAAAAACTTACCTAATAAGGGCACCGACTCTTTTTCTAAAGAAAACACCACCTGATCAATAAAAGGAGTCGCTAAGCCGCAGTCTTTTAATAACCCAGCCGCTAAATCACCGGGTTCGCCTTCACATGGATAAGGCTCCCCTCTAAAATTTGGATTGCGCGACAACACATGACGTCGGTTGCGAATAGACTCGGTCAGCATGTAGGCCCCTGTGCCCACTGGCCACGTATTTAATGAGAGATCGTGCTCATGCATCAGAGGCTGATGATAAAAACGATCTGCCTCCCACGGAATGGGCGCAGTAAATGTCATGGCAAGCCAATAAGAAAACTGAGGGTATTTACCTTTGATACGAATACGTAGTGTTTGATCATCGATTGCCTCTACGCCCTCAAACGCATATTGCCGTAAATCTAACCAATCCGTAGCGGCCAGGTCTGCATTGATTGAGCGCAGCTCGTCACCATATTCCTTGTAGCCAACAATATAATCAGTAAAAAAGGCATAAATAGGCGAAACCACACGCGGACTGGCCAAACGGCGCAAACCATATACATAGTCATGGGCGGTCAGTTCACGCGTGCCTGTATAGTCAAAGTCAGTGATGGCATAGATATTTTTTAAGGCTTGGGCCTCAAGCGGATAATACCTGTAGTCACCCTGCTCATTTTTGGCAAAAGCCGGATGAGGCTGGAATAAGATATCCGGCTTAATAGAAATGTCGTACACGCTTTCTGCAATCAGCTCGCCAGGGGCATCCTGAGGTAAACGCTGCCCAGAGTCATCTAAATAATAAGGCTGCACGACCTGCTCTGCAGTTCGCCCCTCTAGCTCATAAGGCCTTTTTAGATAATGGTAGCCATACAAAGGCTCATAAATGGAATAAGTAAACGGGGTTTCATCCGTAGAGTAAGAGCTAGCTGGGTCCAAATATTTAGGAGAGCGCTGCGTAAACGCGGTAAACAACGTATTTTGCTGTGCTTGGCCTTCGGCATAGGGGCTATTAACAGCACGTTCGCTACAGGCGGCCAACAGCACAGCCAGGCACACAATAAAAAAAGGTCGTATTAGCTGCATTTTTTCTTTTGCCAACATTCTACGCGCCAAACCCACGGCGCAACTGGTTTTTGGGATTGCCATAGGCCCAAGCCTTTTTGCTGAGCCTGCTCTTGTAAACTAACTAAAGATTCATCACGTAAATAGCGTCGACTACTACCGGTATAAGCCCACGCCCAACCTTGCTCCACCATGATTTGATTCGCCGTCTTCGTTTTAGTTAAAGGGACGTCACAGACATAACGACCATAACGATCTTGTTCGAAGCAACGTAGACTGAGCTGTTGATGTAGAACCATTCGCTCTAAAGCTCGTCTAGCCTGCTGCGCATAAGGCTGTCCAGGACGATCTGTGCGCACAGCTGTTTCTGGCGAATCTATGCTGGCGAGCCGAACTCGTTTGCGTTCCCCATCCACTTGGATATTTATCGTATCACCATCTGCTACGTGTGAGACCCTACCCTCTAAAACAAATATGCCTGCGACATCGTGCGCTGCGCTTTTGTTAGTCTGCAGCGTACTCCGTTTCTCAAAAAAACGGCTCTGAGTCGCCTCGCCTTGACCTAATAAGACCCATAACACCGCCACACTTAGCAAAACTAAACACACCACACTGATTTTATTCCTGCGCCGCACGACTCCTTTACTATTTTTCATATGAGTAGCGAGTTTTTTTCTTGTCATTTTGACACCGTAGAGAGGAACAGGTTAAGCGCAATAGCCATGATTATAGGTTTTTCATCTGTGCTGTAAACGCGTTAAGATAGTTATTCCGTATCCCTTCAGAGTTCTTCATAATGCATGCTTCTTTACAAATGGCTTTAGCCGCTTTTTTATTATTAGTCAGTGTTGCTACCGGTGCCTTTGGCTCTCATGCTTTGGCTGGGAGGCTTGACCTGAGTTTATTGGCCGTGTGGCAAACCGCAGTCCAGTACCTCTCTTTGCATGCGGTGGCCCTCTTAGCCCTAGCTAGCGCCCATGCCTTATTAAGACCCCGTCTACAAAAACTGGCTTTTGGATTACTGTTTAGCGGCACGGTACTTTTTTCTGGTAGTTTGTTTTTATTGGTATTAGTGCAAAAAAGTTGGCTAGGTATGATCACACCGGTTGGTGGTGTGCTGATGTTGGCGGGCTGGGCCGCCGTCATGGTAGCTGGCCTGCTTGAGTTCTATGTGCATGGCAAAAAGCCCTAGACCTCCAAGGCCATCCAATGGCACACTGGTCTTAATTCCTAAGCTTTTTATCCATGCTAAGTCAGCATGATCCTACTCTCTACCAGGAGACATCTATGGCAAAAGTTTTAGTGTTGTACTATTCCGCATATGGCCACATCGAAACCATGGCAGAAGCAATCGCCGAAGGAGCACGCTCCGCTGGCGCCGAAGTCGACATCAAACGGGTACCCGAACTGGTGCCCACAGAGATCGCACAACGATCTGGCTATAAAATGGATCAAGCCGCTCCTATTGCAACGGTACAAGACCTCGCTAACTACGATGCAATCATCGTAGGAACAGGGACCCGCTTTGGCCGTCTTAGCTCACAAATGGCAAATTTCTTAGACCAGTGCGGTGGGCTTTGGGCCCAAGGTGCCCTCGAAGGCAAGGTAGGCGGTGTATTTACCTCAACCGCCACCCAACACGGTGGCCAAGAACTCACCCTAATGAGCCTTATCCATAATCTGTTCCATTTTGGGATGGTCGTAGTGGGCCTTCCTTATAGCTTTGAAGGCCAATCACGCCTAGACGAAGTCGTAGGCGGTGCTCCGTATGGCGCCACAACGATTGCTGGAGGCGATGGTTCTAGGCAACCAAGCACCACTGAGTTGGACGGTGCACGCTTCCAAGGCAAACTCATTGCCGAAACCGCGCAAAAGCTACACGGTTAAACGCTTTACAACAGCCCCTTTATGGGGCTGTTTTCTACACCATATCAAGCAAACAGCTGCGGATTCTTTAACACCGTGCTGTCTATATCGCTGATACGACGACGCCCACACAAGGCCAGCGTGACATCCAACTCATTAGCCATCATTTCAAGACAGCGCTCTACCCCTGGCTGACCTGCCGCCCCCAGCGCATACAAAAAAGCACGGCCAATCATCACCCCATCGGCTCCTAACGCCAAAGCACGCAATACATCTTGACCGCCTCGTATCCCCCCATCGAAATAAATTTCCGTTTTACCTTTGACTGCCGCCACAATTGCCGGCAAAGCTGCGATCGTAGAGGGCGCCCCATCCAATTGACGCCCACCATGATTAGACACCACGATTGCGTCCGCCCCCGCATCCACCGCTAACTGCGCATCTTCAGGCTCCATAATGCCTTTTAGGATGAGCTTGCCCCCCCAACATTTTTTAATCCACGCTATATCGTCCCAACACAAAGAAGGATCAAATTGCTCCGCAGTCCAAACAGATAACGAACTCACATCACTCACCCCTTTAGCATGGCCAACTATATTGCCAAAAGTCCGTCGTGGGGTTTTTAACATCTGCGCACACCAATGTGGCTTGGTAGCCAAATTAAGTATATTTTTCAAAGTAGGTTTAGGTGGGGTGCTTAATCCATTTTTAATGTCTTTATGACGTTGACCTAACACTTGTAAATCCAAAGTCACTACCAAAGCAGAACAATTGGCAGCTTTAGCTCTATCAATCAACGCCTCCATAAAGGATCGGTCGCGCATTACATACAGCTGAAACCAAAAAGGTGCCTGAGTGTGTGAGGCAATGTCTTCCAGAGAACAAATACTCATGGTGGACAGCGTAAAAGGCACGCCAAAATTTTTAGCTGCTTGAGCGGCTAGAATTTCACCATCTGCATATTGCATACCCGTTAAGCCAGTGGGTGCCAGTGCCACTGGCATCCTGACTGTTTGTCCCAACATCGTAGACTGCAAAGAACGCTGCTCTAAATTCACTGCCACCCGTTGCTTAAATAACAAACGCTGCAAATCTGCCTCGTTAGAGTGATAGGTACTTTCAGTCCAAGACCCCGAATCCACGTACTCATAGAACATTTTTGGCACCCGACGACGAGCCAAACGCTGAAAATCAGCGACATGAGTCACTTTTTTTAAATTATTCACCCTTTTCTCCAGAATGGTGCTATACTAATTTTTTTACACAGCAACACACAGACGAAAACCTGTGGCTTGTGTGAGAATATTGTGATTTGTACCACGAACACCTCACAATAAGAACTAAAAACTTTTAAGTTATTTCAAAATAAATGTTGACATGATTTAAAAACCAAGTTATAGTTCTATTTCTTTCAGCGGCTGTAGCTCAGTTGGATAGAGTACTTGGCTACGAACCAAGGGGTCGTGGGTTCGAATCCTGCCAGCCGCGCCATATACAGTAGAAAAGCCACTTCTTCGGAAGTGGCTTTTTT